>JAFNGD010000366.1 GCA_017885365.1 Nitrospirota bacterium | reverse complement strand
CCGGCATCAAGCGACTTGCTCAGCACTTTGACGATGTGCACGGCTGCTTCACAAACGTTCAGTTTTTGTGAAGCTGCTTTTCTATATTCATCCCTCCCGTCCTTTTCAACGGGTATGCGCAAATTGTTCAGTATTAAATTCAAATATCCTCGTTTCTTTTATGCGGAGTACGCTGAGTTATCGAGCAATTCTTTGATTTTTTCTATAACTCCGCGTCCACCTTTCTCTGGGCCTTCAAGGTCTTATCGAATGACNNTTATTCAGGCTCACGCCTTTGCGTTCAGCCTCTTTCCTCACCGTCTTTTCCACTTCGTCGGGAATGCTCCGCAGGGTGATCTGTTTCATGACTTCCGCCTCCTGTGGCTCACTTGCAATTCATTGTAACTATATTATTGAAGTATGTATGCGGAAAGTCAAGATGATTCAGGGTGGCCAAATGAACGTTCGGGCTCGACAGCGGCAAGTACGGCAGGTTGCCGGCTCATTATGAGGAAGGGTTCACGGCTGAAGAAATCGTCGGGGAGTCTTATGGCGTACCGGGAAGATGCGCTATTGGGTAGAGAAGCGCAATTTAATTAATCGCTCTCAAGGTGGCTTTGTCGTCAATCTTGATCCAACCCTTCGATTTTTTGTTTTGCTCAACAGAAACCCACCATTCAATGACCGGCCTAGATTCAAGCACCAGGCTTTTTTCTACGCGCAGTTCGTGATCCAAACAAGTGCTATTCTCAACAGGCTTACCCTTATAGTAAAGGAGGCACCTTTAGTACAGGAAGCAGGTTTCGCTCGGCAACTATACATAATGTAAACATAACAAACAGTAATCATTGAGTAAAAGATTATTGTAGCTGTCCCGTCCCCTCCCTTGCACACTCCCACTTGGCCGAGGCGACCTTCCACGTGCCGCCCTCCTTGGACAGAAGGACCTCGAAATTATGCGCGCCTGCAAACCTTCCCCTCACTTCGCAGTCTCACAGCCCCAATTTCTTGTTGATCCTCGCCTTGGTGACCGAAAGCACCTCGCCGGACTCGACCCGCAGCAGTTTCAGGAACAGCTCGTAGTTCTCCGCGTTCCCGTAAAGGCTGCCGGTGACGATCATCTTCGCTCCGGCCAGCTTGCCGACCTTGACGGCGTCTTTCTCGGACACGGCCCCGGTCATCTGGAGCTTCAGCTCGTCCAGGATGGCCTGCAGATCCTTCCGTTCGACCATGGTAAAGGTCTTGCTCCTGCTGAGCGAGAGGCCGAGCTGTTCGCCGAAATATTCGGCGTTCACCGACAGCGAGGCGTCCTTCGGGGCAATGGGAAGAACTGTTGCCGCAGTCTTCTCCGGGATCACGATGGTGGAATAGTCCACGAGCTGGGCAACGGCCTGTTCGAAGAGCTTCTGCAGGGTCGCTGCGCTGTCCTCGTCTTCGACCTTGCTCGCAGAGAAATAGTCCCCCTCGCCTTCCCTGCCCGCTCCCAGGACGTTGTTGATCTCCTCCTTGGCGAACTGGATGATGATGGTCTCGAGCTTGTCCGTCTGGAAGTTGTCGCCGGTGTGGTGGCTCACGCTGCCCGGTCGGCCGCCTTCGCTCTCCCCCTTTTCACCGTAGGTCAGGAAGATGTATCTGCCGGAAGTATACTGGGCGATCTGCCGGAGCACGAATTCTCCGGAGAGGTTCAACCCTCCCGTGCCCACCGAAAATATCTTGATCCCCTGCTTTTTCGCGTCCCCGGCAGCATTGACATAGGTGTACTTCTGGCCGTAATCAAGGTGCGGCGGCGCGTCCGTGATGACGAAGACCAGGCGGATCCCGTCGCGGTTCCAGCCGAGTTTCTGGACGGCGTCAGCCAGTGCGCTCTGCAGGTCCTCGGGGTCGTCGCCGCCGCCGGAGGCGCGGACCTTGTTCAGCTCTTGCTGGAAGGCCTCAAGGTCGCCGGTCAAGGGGATGGTCCTGGTCACGTACTCGTCCCCCCGGTCCTTGTACAGCACCATGCCGAAGCGGACCTGCGGCTGTGACGACAGCGAAACAAGATTGAGGTTGATGATCTCAATGGTCTTTTTCAACCGTTCGATCTCCTTGCCCATGCTTCCCGTTGTGTCGAGGACAAAGAGCACGTCGAGCGGAAGCGGCTCCGGGACGGCCCGCTGCTGCGCCAGTTTCACCTCGATCTCGCGCGGTCCCTGCCGGTCAATGGCAAGCTCCCGCCTTTGCTGCATATAAACAACATCCGCCTGATAACGGAAGATGTCAGCACGGTATTCGGAAGGAAAGAAGAAGAACGATCCGTCTGAATAGGTTTTACCCGAAGCAAGGGGTTCGCCGTTGCCGGAGACGGTTATCTCGGCGTTCGGCGCCGGTTTGCCCGCGGCATCAACGACCTTGATCTGGATGCGCTCGGTAATGTTGATCGGATAATGCTTCGCCTGCGCGGCATACTGTTCGAGAAAATGGATGTAATAGTTGAACTGTTTGTTGTCGTCCGCATATCCGGCCTTGAGGCCCGAGGCCTCTTGGCTCATCGCCGGGCGGGAGGCCGCCGCCTTTGCCTTTCCGACGGAAGCTTCGGACTTCTCTGCCGTCATCCGCGCCGTTTCAGGAGCAAGCGCCTTCGACGAAAGCATGTCCATCTTTGATTCTCCCGGCGGGATGTCGGCCTTCTTCGCCGTCATGGCCGCAGGAGCGCAGGCGAATAAGAAAAGCAGGAGCACAAGACATGATAGGGACGAGAACAAGCGTGTAAAGCGTGTAATGACGGATGTTTGCGATGATTGCATGGATTCTCCTTGCACTGTGTAATGGTCGTTGAAGTACCTCGCAGCATAGCTGCGAGGATTCCACGTGTCAGGAAGTATTTTATTTTCACTATGCCCGCTTGACCCCGCTCCAGAGGAGCGAGGATTGCGCGGGCACAGCACGTTCAACGACGAGAAGTTTCTCACACCAGCGTTGTTACCAGAACGATCGTCGCTATTGCAAAAAAAACGAATGCGCCAACGTCGAAGAACAGTTCAAGTTTATACGATACAGAAACCTTACCCGCCATAGTGTACCACCAGGTCTTCATATGATCTTCATCGGATTCACCTACATAGAGGTGCCACATGGCGGTTTTATAGATGAACGCCTCGATCACCTGAAATGTCACTCCGAGCAGGAAAAGAATTGCGATGTAGATGAGGTTCCCTGAGCCTTTTACCACGTTCCACAAGTCTTTGTTTGAAAGGACCAGTGCCGGCGCTCCAATACCATACGCTATGAACCAAGTTCGCAAGGTCTTCGCAAATTCTGCATACGCCTGGTAGTAACCGGTCTCCTCGCGCTGGTCCGGAGCTGGGCTGCTCGACTGTTGCGGTGTATCTTCGGCGGACATGTATTCCTCCTTGATGCAGGTCCCCTGAACGGTTGGGCGGTCAAACCCGGGAAATACGGTTTTCCGGCATAACCTAACCCGGGCAAGCCGGAACCGAAGGCGTCTCTCGCAGAGCACAGGTTGGACGAGAGTTAAATCAACACCTTCTAGACCTGGTGTCTATTCCGGGCTACATTTTAGTTTTTCTCTGCGCGCTCTGCGCGTCGCTTGGAAGCGCCTGCTTTTGGCTGCGAGAAAATTTCTTTTCCTGTAGAGCAGAATTTGATTCTCTAGTAACGAACAACTCGGGCCTGGCCCCCTTTTCTCTCCTATCATCCTATCATCCTTCCTTGCACGAGGCGAAGCGACAGCTCAGCTCAACTGCGGGAGTCCCGTGGCATCGACCGCAGCGACGAGACGGTCGAACACATGGTCGACCTGCTCGAAGTTGTTGTACACGGCATGGGTGCTGATGCGGAACCCGATCCGGTTGTCCGCAGAGTCGCTTGCCCGGTCGTGCCACGTCGCCGACCTGATGTAGATCTTCGGGTCATCCGCGGCGAGCGTGCTCAGCACAGACTGCATGGCCGTGTTCATGGTGGAGAACTGCGAGGCATCATCCTTCCCAACGAAGGGGTTGAAGGACGTGAGCGCCGTGGCAAAGGCGGGGTCCGGGTTCTTCTGCACCCAGAGGGCATGGGGGCCCCACTGCGCCACGATCTTCTGCTTCAGGTAGTTGCCGAGCGCTACCCCCCGTTTGTAGATATTCTGCAGGCCCACAGTATTGAAGAAGGAGAAGGAGTCGGTCATGGCGTAGAGGGCGGGGGTGTTGTACTCACCACGCAGCTGGACCGCGATGTTCGGCGGTGTAGGCAGGCCCGGCGCGAATTGCCATGCCCTGGTGTCATAGCTGAGGCTTGGCGCCGTGAACTGTTCGCCATAAATGAAGAAATTACCCATTGCGAAGGGAGGAAGGTTGCTGCCGAAGGAGTTGCGGATATAGAAGATCCCCGTCCCCGGACCGCCGCAGAGCCACTTGTGGCCGGCGCCGGCGATGAAGTCCGCACCGTAGTCGTGGCAGTTGACCGGGATCATCCCCCAGGCATGGGCCGAATCGACGATGGAGTAAGCACCGTGGTTTCTGGCGGCCGTACATATCTCTTTTACCGGCATCCGGACGCCGTTCTTGTAAAAGATCTCGGAAAACACCACATACTGCTTGGCCCCTGAAGGGAGAGGACGGGCAAGTTCCGTCTCGAACCAGGCGACAACCTCGGGCACGGTGATCGAGGAGACGAAATTTGACGGGATATCGATGATCACCACCTCGACACCGTGATAATCTCGGGCCCAGGCAATGGGCCCGATGATGGCGTTATGTTCCATGGTGGTGGTAATGATCCGGTCGCCCCGCTGCCAAGGGGTACCCGCAAAAATCAGGTTGCATGCGTCGGTCGTATTGTAGCTCAGCACGATTTCGTCGGGGTTGGCGCCATAGGCGGCGGCGACGGCGGCCTGGCGCGGCCCGATGGCCGACGCCCCCAGGATCGAATTCTCGATGGCGAACAGGTCGGGAAAGTCCGCATTGAGGTTCGCCTGCCAGTCGCGCGGGTCCGTGGATTTGTAGAGGTTGTAGACGCCGAGATTGTTCAGCGAGAAGAACGGCTGGGAGCCGGTGGTGCCGGTGTTCATGTGGATGTAGTTCTCGGGGAGGGGAAACGCCTTTTTGACATGGCGCCAGAATCCGTCGCCGTTGGGAGATCCGTTGATCCGCGGAGGCGCCTGAAGCTCCGTGCCCAGCATGCCCGGATGATGGGGCGCGCCCGGAGAACCCATGAATGCTGTTGCCTCTTTCGTGTCGAAGAAACCTGCTGCGAGCGCGGCGATGCCGACGCCCTTGATGAAGTCCCGCCTGCCGATCCCCTTTGCGTTCTGCATGTCACTGTCCTCCTTGTGTGTATGGCTGCACCGCACTCTGCGGTTCTTGAGAACAAGCAAACTGACCGGTGAGGCGAGAGCGGTCAGGACCTCTTGAAGACCAGCCTCCTGCTACTGCTGCCCCGCGCCCTCCCCTGCCCGCTCCCATTTGGCCGACGTGACCTTCCATGAACCATCCTCCTTCGCCAGGAGGACCTCGAAGTTGTACGCGCCGAGCGCTTCGGGAAGGATGCCCCCTGCAGACTCTCCCGTTCCCCGGCCGGTCAGGATGGTCTGGAACAGGGCCTTCGCGGTCGGACCGGTCACGACGATGTCGATGTTCGGCATATAAACCGAGACCTTCTGGTGCCGAAAAAAGTAGAAGGCAAGGAGCCCCTTGATGCCGTTGTAGTCATTACCCTGCGGGTCCTGGTAGGACTTCGAGATATGGTCCAGCACCGCGCTGATCTTTTTCTCCTCGGCAGCCTGCTGGACGCTCGTTATGACCTTCTTCACCTTGTCCTCGTCTGTTTCCTTGTGGCAGGCGGGGAAAAGCAGGAGGATCACCGGGAGCATAGAGAGAAGATAAGGGAGCCTGCGCATGGACCGTCTCCTTCCGCTGTTCCGAGCGAGCTATCGTTGATTGATATCATAGCATAAGATCCGATCGTGTAATGATCGCCGCGCGGACCAGGAACGAACGAATACAACTTTGGTTTCTAATACGGGATTGGTGAAAGTCTTAAGCCCTTGCCTTTCCAGCCCCCCCTGCATCCCGTGAATCCAGGAGCGAGCGCATTCCCGGAGCATGCGACGGGGTGAGCGAGCAATTAGAATAAACATAACTACCTTAATGATCGAAACTCCATGCATCTTGCTTTAGGGCGCTTCAACAACGACCGCGCGTTACCTGCCCGAAAGAGAGCCCGCAAACCACAGATCATGCATGCGCGTGCGCAGTGTAAGCGCTCACGGGCTGTAGGGGCTATGGGAACTGCGGGAATCGAAGCTCTTGAATCTGCCTTACCCATAAACCCGGGCAGCTCGGCTGCGACGACTGTGCGTGACGCATGCCCTTATACGGATCGAACAGAAACCGACCCCAAAGCAGCGCGTCCGCAGGGGAAGCGCTGCCGAGAGCTGTCAGATCATGACGAGAACAAGCACACGCACCCTACATGCTTAGCACAGCGGAGCCACCGGGCTGCCCAAAAAAAGACAACTGCGTTTTTTCCAAGAGAAGTCTGAACTCTGTCCGGCAGCACGCTCCTGTTTGACTTCCTCGAGATGTCGGGCTATATTGACCCTATGGCAAAGTTCATCAAGACCGTCATCCTCCTCTTCTGGGTCGTGATGATGGGGCTCCTCATCCACCGCACCTATCTCAGACCCACGTCGGTCATCGCGCTGGACGCTGTCACCGAGGAAGGCGTCAAGACCGGCGACGAGTGGTTCGGGATCTACCAGCAGGACCGGAAGATCGGCTACGCCCACGTGAGCGTGACGCTCGAAGGCGACGCCTATCACATCGTCGAGGAATCGGAAATGGACATCCTGGCGCTGGAACGCGTCCAGCGCATCAGGACCGTCATCAACAGCTATGCCGCCAAGAACTTCCTGCTCAAGTATTTCGACTTCTCCCTCCGGTCCGACCTGTCGAGCATGGACATCAAGGGCGCCGTGGTGGGCAAACAGCTCGTGCTGGACATCATCACCGCAGGCGAAACGCGCAAGCAGAAGATCGTCCTTAGGGAGCCTCCCTACCTTTCTCCGAACCTGAAGCCCGCCCTGGTGCTGATGGGCCTGGAGCCCGGCAAGCGGTACCGGTTCCCGCTCTTCAATCCCGCAACCATGAGCACCGAGGACGCCTTCGTGACCGTGGAGGGGAAGGAGTCCATCAAGGTCGGCGACACGGAGCAGACGGTCTACAAGTTGAAGGAATCCTTCCAGGGCATGGAGGCCTACTCGTGGATCACCCAGGAGGGGGAGACCATCAAGGAGGAAAGTCCTCTCGGATATTCCCTGTTGAAGGAAACGCGGGTCGAAGCCCTGAAGCGGGACAAGCGCGGACCGGCAGTGGACATTATCTCCCTGGTGAAGATCCCTTCGTCTCCCATCGAGAATTCCGCAGGGGTGAAAACGATGCGGGCGCGTCTCACGGGAGCCCCGCTCACGGGATTCGAACTGGACGGCGGCAGGCAGTCCTGGAAGGACGGCGTCCTGTCGGTCCGGTACGTGGCCGGGGCCGGCTCCTACCCCCTCCCCTACAACGGGAAGGACCATGCCGAGGACCTTCAGGCAACCATGCTGGTGCAGAGCGATGACAAGCACATCCGGGAGCAGGCAGCAAAGATCGTGGGCAAAGAACGG
>JAFNGD010000365.1 GCA_017885365.1 Nitrospirota bacterium | reverse complement strand
ACTGCATAGATCACGGTCGAACCTCCCGAGGACCATTTCACGCTTTCTTCATGCAGTCCTTACTGCCAGGTCCATTTGAGGATGCTGTATTTCGCTTCTGATTTCTGCCACACATACACATCGCCGTTCGGCGCTATGACCGGATCGCCGTACATGATGTACACACCGCGCGGCGCGCGGCGTCCGGGAGCCGTGATGAGCTCCTCGTGGGAACTCGGCAAGGGGAGCGCATCAGTTTTTTTCCCGGTCTTGTCGAAGCGGATGACCGTTTCCGCGCTGATTCCATAGACGATTCCGGCGGCATCCCGCGTGGCGATCGTAAAGTCCTCTTCTGAATCGACCACCACGTTCTTATCGGGAAAGACAATGGTAACTCGGTAGGCGGTGGCACCAACCTTCATTGACTGCACTTGGAGGGCCTCGCGGTTCCTTTGAGACAGGGGAACAATGGACCTTCCCTCTTGCCCTTTCGCGTCACCCCATTTCAACTCGTCGAGAAGAACACCTTTGTTGTTGAACACGATCTGTTTTCTGTTGACCGGGTCTGAGATGATGACTTGCTTTTCAGACGTTACGGACTCAATGGACGGCACCACGGAGAAACCGCCTTCCGACCTCAAGCCGAATTGACCTTTCCCCGCACCCCATCCGCCACTGATGATCTCTACCGGTTCGGACCAGGCTGCATCTGCAAAGCCGCTATTGAGGACGATCAGAAAAAACGATAGAATGACGAGGGAAATACGCGGATTCATGTTCGGCTCCTTTATGGATGGGATAGGTTGCCACAATTGTTCCTTCGTCGGCATCAGGAGAGGACCCATGGGAGGTACCTCGCAAGCGAATCCGGAACCAGTGCTGTTATCGAACATCTACGAGGCCAGCACTGCCACTAACGTTTCTCCAAAGGTCTTCGCTGCTTCGGGGCCTATGGCTGTGACGATATTGCTGTCGACGACGACGTTCTCGTCGGACAGGACCGCGCCTTTTGCTTTGAGGATCTGCAGGGAGGAGGGGAAGGAGGTCGCTTTTTTCCCTTTCAATACACCGGCGTTTGCCAACGTCGCGGGAGCGATGCAGATGGCCGCAGTGAGCTTTCCGTGGCCGAAAAAGCTCTGCGCGAGCTTATGCGCTACCTGACTATCGAAATATTCTGCCGCGCCTCCGCCTCCCACGAACACAATCCCGTCATAATCCGCTTCACGCACATCCGTAAGAAGAACGTCCGGCTTCACCTTTAAGCCAAGCATGCCTGTGGCGATATCGCGCGAGGAGGACGCGACGCTGATGACTGCTCCTTCGTTTTCCAGGACCTTCCTCGGCTCCTGGTATTCCTCGTCCCGGAACCTGTTCTTTGCGATAACCATCAGGATCTTTTTGCCCGTAAGCTTCTTCATGATGTCATGCGTCCCGCGAAACAATGTATGAGCTGATATAAGGCTATCAAAAGGTCGTGAGAAAAGCAAGATTTCTTTCCTGCAAGGGAAGCATGGTGTGAGTTCACCGCAATATTCAGTCGAATTCAGTTGATCACTATGACAATTTTATCCACCTGGAAAATAATTGAAGAATGTCAAGATCATGGCACCGGAGTCATAGTAATAAAGTTTCATGTCCGTGTTGTTTTTTTAAGACGCGTAACTTGTATTTGCTCTTCTGATGAATCGATCGCAGAGGTATCTGATCGAAAACCAGGAATCTCTGTTGCATAATCATTATGCCACGATGCATTTTTCTGCAAGAATAATCATGGTAATAATCACGCTTGTTAACTTGACAAAAATCATTCTAATGTACTTAATATAGGTGTGATCTAAGAAGAGTGATTACATCGCACTCTCTAGTCGCTGCAAAAATAATTAAAACCAAAATAAAATTGTCAGTAATCGGGGCGTCGGCATTCTGACGTTTGAGCGCGTCGTCGGGTGTCGACGAAGCTGACGAAGCTCATGAACGATTAGCTATTGTTACAAGCACGCACCTGTTAATATTTTTCCATCCTACTATCTGCTCTATCCTAAAAGGAGGCGATGTCTATGACCTGACTGAAAAGCGGTATTGACGATGGTTTTTCCCTTAGTCAGACCAAGTCACACCAACGCGTGAAAGGGGGCAACAAAAATGGCAATAACTAGAAGAAAGTTCTTGGGTGTCAGCGCTGTGACAGGCGCCGGTCTCCTGCTCCCATGGAAGTACGGAGCACGGCCAGCCCATGCGGTCGCCCAAACCCCGAACCTGACAAAGTGGATCCAGCCGCTGCGCGGCCTGACCGCGCTGGGTGATCCGAACGGCATACCGGTGCTGGGCAGTTCTCCTGATCCGGTGTTCGCCAATACGAACATGTACAATGTCACGGCTGGCGAATTCACCGACCAGCTGCATCCGCAGCTTGGCCCGACCANNCGCGGCTCCGCTTCACGAACACCCTGCCTGCGACCAATATCATTCCGATCGATACCACCCTCCCGGGCGCGAACCAGGCGCAGAACCGGATCGCCATACATCTCCACGGCGGCTTTGTTCCCTGGATCAGCGACGGCGGCCCCTTTGACTGGTGGACGCCGACGGGCGCAAGCGGCCTCAGCTTCCTGAACGGTCCCGGCAGCGTGCTCGACAACATCCCGGGCAAGGCGATGGTGGCCGGTCAGGCTGACTTCTACTACCCCAATAACCAGAGCGCCAGGCTCATGTGGTACCATGACCACGCTCACGGCATCACCCGCGTCAACGCTTATGCAGGCCTTGCTACGGGCTATCTTCTGCTCGACGCCGTGAACGACGCCTATGTTGCCGCAGGCAAAATCCCCGGACTGGGGAGCACGATCCCGCTTGTGTTCCAGGACAAGACGTTCGTGGACCCGTCGACCATCGGGATAGGAGATCCCACCTGGGCGACCGTGGCGCGGCCGGATGTGCAGACCCTCGGCAGCCTCTGGTACGAGCATATCTATGATCCATTGAAGTTCGTCCTCGCGACAGGCCGCAGGTATATCCGGCCGGTGCCGAACCCGTCCTGCATTCCCGAGTTCTTCGGCGACACCATGCTGTGCAACGGCACGGTGTATCCGCTCGCGACCGTCGAGGCGAAGCGGTACCGGTTCCTGGTCCTGAACGCCTGCAATGCGCGGTTCCTGAACTTGAACCTGCTGCAGGTCGCCCCGGGCGGCGAAGTACTGACCGATCCGGTGACGGGCTTTGCGAACCTGCTGAACAACCCTGCGGGACCGCCGATCGTCCAGATCGGAAACGAGGCAGGTTTCCTGGTCACAGAGACCTCGTTCCCGAACGGCCTCCCGGTCAATCCGATCACCTTCAAGGGCAACCTGATCGTGGCNNTGATGCGCCCGGTCCGTTCCCGGTCGGCGCACCCACGAACGACTACTACCTGGGCAACCCGCTGAACCCGGTCCAGCCCCTGGCAGGCACCGGTCCGGACACGCGCCAGGTCCTGCGGTTCAAGGTCGTTCCGGCAGTGACCCCCGATCCGCAGCCCGCTGGGCCGATCCTGAACCCGGCACTGATCGATCCGCCGCTGCTGGTCCCGTATACCACCACGGTGGCGCCGATCCCGCCGCTGACGCCGCCCAGAGGGGCCGTCACCCGGAATCTCACGCTGAACGAGGACTTCGACCAGTACGGCCGCCTGAGACAGAAGCTCGGCCTGACGTTCCCGACCGGAATTGTCACCGGAGGTGTGGGACCGCCCACGCTGACCTTCGGCCTTGATTATCTGCAGACCCCCACCGAGCGGCCGCTTGCAGGCGCTGTCGAGGTATGGAGGATCTACAACACCACCCTGGACACGCACCCCATCCACTTCCACATCGCGAGCTGCCAGGTGCTGTCGCGCCAGGCCTTCACGTTAACCGGGCTCAGGTTCCGCCTCACGCCCGGTACGGCGCGCGGGCCTGAGCCGAACGAAGTAGGCTGGAAGGAAACAGTGGAGATGCATCCAGGCGAGGCCACCACGGTGGTCTTTAAGTTCGACCTGCCGGCGGTGCCCTTTGCCGTGCCGGTGAGCCCGAGGACGGGCAACAATGAGTACGTGTGGCATTGCCACATCCTCGAGCACGAAGAGCACGACATGATGCGGCCGCTCGTCGTCAGAGGGGCCAACCCGCTCAGCGCGCTGGCCGTAGACCCGACGGCGCAGTCGATCACCGGTCTTACCGGCGGGACCGCGGTATTCAAGGTCAGCGGCGGCACGAAACCGTACACGGTCACCTCGAACAACGCTGCCTATGCGGCAACGCTGCTTCTGGACAGCAAGGGTGCCATTTACGGCTTCAGCGTGACCGTTCCTGCGGGAGCCGCCGCGGCGTCGGTCATCTTCACGATCAAGGACGCGGCAGCCGTACCGGCGACCGTGACGGCGACGCTGAACATCGTGTAGGAAGCGGCACGTTTCACGGACCAACGCTCACCCGGCTATGGGGAATACCCCGGCGCTTCGGCGCCGGGGTATCTTTTAGTCCAGAAAATAGCTGATACTTTAGTGTTCTCCATCAGAACACAGGGTTTTCCGCCGTCTCAGGTTGCACGGCATCATTCTCTCTTGTATAATGGAATCCTATGAACAAGCGCATACTCATCCCCGGTATCCTTCTTCTGATCGTCATTTCATTCCTTGCCGGCTACCTGCTGAGCCCCGGTCATAACGGGCCGGGGAGCGCCGGCAACCGGAAAGTCCTGTATTACGTCGATCCCATGCATCCTTCCTACAAATCCGACAAGCCCGGCATCGCCCCGGACTGCGGCATGAAGCTCGAACCGGTCTACGCCGACGGCTCGGCCGGCGGGGAGAAGTCCGAAGATACGGCCGGCATGCCTCCCGGCACGGTCAGGATCTCGAGCGAGCGGCAGCAGCTCATCGGCGTCAAGGTCGGTACGGTGGAGAAGAAACCGATCAACCAGACGATCCGCATGCTGGGGCGGGTCGCGGTGGATGAGACGCGGATCTTCCGCATCAACGCCACGATCGACGGATGGATCACCGTGACCTATCCCAACGCCTCGGGCAGTTTCGTGAACAAGAACGAGACCCTGGCCGGTTTCTACAGTCCCGAGTTCCTGTCGGCGCAGCAGTCCTACCTGTTCGCCCTCTCCTCCCGGGACCGGGTTTCTTCCCAGAAACGCGAGCTTCCGGGTCGGGAAGCCCAGATCCAGCAGTTCGGCATCAACATCCAGCAGTACCGCGACGGCCTCAAGAACCTCGGGATGAGCGAGGTGCAGGTCGAGGAGGTCTCCCGGACGCGCCGATTTGCACAAACGATCAATATCACGTCTCCCGCCGACGGCATCATCCTGGCCCGGAACGTCTCCCAGGGCCTGCGGTTCGAGAGGGGGACTGAGCTGTACCGCATCGCCGACCTGACCCACGTCTGGATCCTGGCTGACGTTTTCGAAAACGAGGCGCAGTTCTTCAAGCCCGGCGTCACGGCCACGGTGACCCTGCCCAACCAGAACAGAATCTTCAAGGCCCGGGTGAGCAACTCGCTGCCGCAGTTCGACCAGGCATCGCGCACCCTGAAGCTGCGGCTCGAGGCGGACAATCCCGGACTGGCGCTCAAGCCCGACATGTTCGTCGACGTGGAGCTGCCGGTGAACTACCAGCCCGGCATCGCCGTGCCGGTCGACGCCGTAAGGGACACGGGCATGCGGAAGATCGTTTTCGTGGACCATGGAGACGGGACCTTCGAACCGCGCCGCGTCGAGACGGGCTGGCGCCGGGGAGGGCTCGTGGAGATCACCCGGGGGCTCATGAACAAGGAGCGCATCGTGGTGTCCGGGACCTTCATGATCGACTCCGAGAGCCGCATGCAGGCCGCGGCCATGGGCATCTACGACGAGGGGGTCATGGACCCGGTCTGCGGCATGTACATCGATGAGAAGAAGGCCAGGGCTGCGAACCGGACGGTCAAGTTCGGCGGCGAAACGTACCATTTCTGTTCGCCTGAATGCCAGCATGATTTCGAAAAGAGCCCGAGAAAATTCCTCGGCCAGGGGGAAGCACCCGCTGCGGTGCAAAAGCTCAAAGAAGGACAACACAAGGAAGGACAGCACCAGGAAGCGCAGCACAAGAACGAGCACCAGCATCAGCGTGAAGGGCAGGCGATGGACGTTCAGATGATGGACGATCAGCAGCGGCAAGGGCAGTACCAAGATTATCAGTCCTTTGACGATCCGAATCAAGACGACAAGATAAAAGAAGATCAGATAAAAGAAGATCAGAAAAAAGAAGATCAGAAGACGGAACAGCAACTCATGGAAGAGCTGCAGATGCAGGAGCAGCAGTGGAAAGAGCAGCATAATCATAATGAAGAGAAAAACAAGGAGCTGAGCGCAGAACACATTACCCTGACGGGCGCCCGCCATGATTAACCGGATCATCGACTTTTCGGTCAATAACCGGTTTGTCATCTTTTTCCTCGTCGCCACCGCCGTCATCGCCGGCTGGTGGTCGATGAAGAATGTCTCTCTCGACGCCATCCCCGACCTGGGAGACACCCAGGTCATCATCTATTCCCGCTGGGACCGCAGTCCCGACATCATGGAAGACCAGGTGACCTACCCCATCGTCACCGCCATGCTCGGGGCGCCGCGCGTCAAGACCGTCCGCGGGTTCTCCGACTTCGGCTATTCCTTCG
>JAFNGD010000364.1 GCA_017885365.1 Nitrospirota bacterium | reverse complement strand
GGAGATCGCTTTCCTGTCGCCGTTCAGGAACCGGTCCAGCGGCGAGTTCACGGAAACGAGGGTGCGCTGGAAGGCGGCAAGCGCCATGGCCGTCCGCTCCCGGCTCACCTCTCCGCCGAATACCTTCCGGAATGCCTCGACATACTCGGGCACCGACCGGATCTCCTCCTCGACGAAGTCGAGGTTCTGGTTCATCTCGAAGGCGGACATCATGGGGAAGATCGCCTGCTCCTCGAGGGTGTGGGCGCGGCCGTCATGGAACAGGAACTTCTGGAAACCGACGTTGATGAGCGTCGGCGAGTTTCTCCAGTTCCTCGTCGTGGGATAGCTGAGCGATATGGCCAGGTCGTCGGAGTAGCCTTTCTCAGGATCGTGGCACGTTGAGCAGCTCATGGTCCCGTCGCCCGAGAGCCTGCGGTCGAAGAAAAGCTTTTTCCCAAGCTCGACCTTCTCCGGCGTCTGTGGATTGGCCGCAGGTGCCGGCACCACCCCGACAGGCTCCAGCTTCCCGGCGTGGGCGGGAACCACCATCAACAGGAACAGCATCACGCTCAGAGAAGCGATTATAGGCAACGATGCCAACCGGGATTTTGGATCAAGAGAGGAAAGAACTTTTTCTCGCAAAGACGCCAAGCTCGCAAAGAGAACCGCTGCCCGGCTCTGCATTTCTTTGCGTACTTTGCGAACTCTGCGAGAGATGCCGTTCGCATCAGGGTTTCGCATTTTTCAGCTCCTCATCGATGATCTTCTTCAGATACTCGAAGGGCCGCTCCCCCACCACCTGCCTGCCGTTGATGTAGAAGGTCGGGGTGTTGTAGAGGTCCATGTCCTTGGCGAGTTTGAGGTCCGCGTCGATCTCCTTCTTGAACTTCTGCGAGTCAATGGCTTCGGTGAACTTCTTCACGTCGAGCCCGAGTTCCTTCGCATACCCGATCAGGCTCGCCCGGTCGAGCTTCGGGGAGTTCTTGATCAGAAGGTCGTGCATCTCCCAGTATTTTCCCTGCTCCCGGGCGGCGAGAGACGCTTCCGCCGCGATGCGGGAGAAGTCGCGGTACTGGTACGGATAGTTCTTGATGACCAGCCTCACCTTGCCCTTGTACACGTCCATGATCTTCTTGACGGTCGGACCGGCCGCCACGCAGTGCGGTCATTGGAAGTCGACGAACTCGATGACGGTGACGGGCGCCTTCTCCGGCCCCATGGACGGCGAATCGCCGACCGGGACCGCTATGCGTTTGTCCGCGGCGAAAGCCGGGAGCGCGGCCAGCAGCAGGACCAGCAGCATCAGGGACAGAAGTATTCTTTTCATGTTCTCTCCTTTGAACTATATCAAATCAAAAGCGACTGCATCTCGCGCAAAGCCGCCAAGACGCCAAGAAAGGCTTGATGCATTTCTCGCAGAACCGCAGAACCTGGAAAAAAGAGAGCTCATTGCCTCTCAATTCGATCAAAGCCATATTCTGCTGTTGTTTACTTTGCGCCTTTGCGTCTTTGCGCGAAATGGCTACTGACGTTCTTCCCGTCCTTGCCTTGAAAACCTTCCCTATCAACAAAAAAACTGAAAAAAAGAGGCGGGACAATGTCCCACCTCCCTGAGCAAGCAGATGCTTAATGCGATTTTCCCGGCTCGTGGAACACCGGCAGGTACGTCACGGCCAGGCGGTACAGCAGTACCATGAGCGATACCAGCCCGACCGTCACCAGGATCTCCACCAGGGACGGGAAGTAACTGGTGTTCGGGCCGGCCTGGGCGAAGAAGTTAACGTTGAAACGGTTCATGACGGTCCCGACGATCACGCAGCAGGCGGCCAGGAACAGGCCGTTCACCGACTCCCGGATGGACTTGATGGCGTACAGACCGATCGGCACTATCACGCCGATCAGCATCTCCAGGATGAAAAACACGCTCGCCTTCCCGCTGGTGAACAGGAGCGGCAGCGCGCCCCGGTAAGCGAGGTCGCCGATCTTGAACGCCAGATAGAGGCACAGCGTGATGAGCACGCCCTTGCCGAGGCCCCTGATGATGTCCGTCTCCTGCTCCCGTTTGAAGGCCCGGGCGCTTACGATGGACTCAAAGGACACCATGGCGAGGCCCAGCGCGATGGCCGAGAGGTAGAACATGTACGGCAGGTTCTTGGTCCACCAGAGCGCCGGCACTTTGTGCGGCATGATCAGGAAGAAGCCCCCCAGCGAGGACTGGTGCAGAAACGACAGCACGATGCCGGCGATGACCAGCGGGAAGGTGAAAAGCTTCAGGAACTTCTGAAGCCCCGTCAGCTTGAACCGTTCGAGGAACGCCGGCGCGAACTCCAGCGCCAGNNGTATAGCCGATCCAGGCCGTGAGGATGGCCGGCCGGGCGATGGACTTGTACTTCTTCATATTGAAGATGTAGACCGCGGCGGTGATGCCGAAGCCGCCGGCTGCCAGGGCAACGCCCGAGAGCACGTCCACGGCGACCCAGAGGCCCCAGGGCACATTGTCGGACAGGTTCGTCGAGGCGCCGAGGCCCACGCCAAACCGGTACAGCGCCGCGGCAATGCCCACGGCTACGAGCACGACCAGCGCCTTAAAGCCGGCCGCGGGGGCCGGCAGGGATGATGCAGTAGAGTTGGCTGCCATGGCTATTTCTCCTTCCCTGATTTGGATTCAGAGGACTCATCACCACTTGCACCGCGGTTGCGGAAGGCGGCGATGAGGCCGAGGCCGACCACCAGCGCGCCGACCTTCACCGGGATCTCGGAGAGCATGCCCCAGGTGAGGTTCGGGAGCTTCATTGCCGGTATCTTCGTGTTGAAGCCGATCTGGTCGAAGGGGACCGCCGACAGGTACATCCATGACGTGCCTCCGGCCTCCTCCTTGCCGTAGATATGGTCCACGTACTTGCCTGGGTTCTCCTTGAGACGCTTTTCCGCCTCTTTTTTCACGTCGTCAAGGGGCCCGTAGAACATGACGTTCGTCGGGCAGACCTTGATGCACGCGGGCACCTTGCCGTCGGCCTGCCGATCGGCGCAGAAGGTGCACTTCCGGATCCACGGCGAGGTGGACTCCCACTCGTACTTGGGGATGCTGAAGGGGCACGCCACCATGCAGTATCGGCACCCGATACAGCGCCCGAAGTTGTAGACCACCGCCCCCTGCTCGGTCTTGCTGAACGCCCCAACGGGGCAGGCCGACAGGCAGGCCGGGTCCTCGCAGTGCATGCACTGGCTCTTGATGAAGGACCAGACCGGCTGGTCAGCCTTGTCCTGCTCGATGAACCCGATGCGGGTAAAGGTGTCCGAGTTGAGCTCCTTGGGATTCGTGAAGTTCCCTTCCAACGCCGTCTTCCCGGTCTTCCGTTCGTTCCATGACTTGCAGGCCACCTGGCAGCCGCGGCAACCGATGCAGCGGGTCAGGTCGACCAGCACGCCTTTTGTCTTTCCGTTATTCGTCGCCATGACTGCCTCCTATGCTTTCTCGACGTTGACCATGAA
>JAFNGD010000363.1 GCA_017885365.1 Nitrospirota bacterium | reverse complement strand
ACGCCCATCAAGAGCCTCACGGTCCTCCGGATGGAAGTGCCCTGCTGCGGAGGCATGACCATGATCCTGAAAGAGGCCCTGAAGAAGTCGGGCAAGAACATCCCCTTCACCGAGACCGTGATCAGCGTGAAGGGCGACAAGATCTCGGAGAAGACCATCACCCTGTGACCGGCCTAGTGCTGCAAAACAGGAGCTATTCGCCTCATGGTAGCCATGGTGTTTTGACGTGCTAGCGCTGCTGTGACGTAAAAAATCTTATATTCCGGACCTTCTCATCGAGAGACCGCAAGGAGTGACCTCCTTTGCGGTTTTATTTTGTCCATATTCATTAGCTCGAACCAGTTAAAGGAAGAAGGTTCCTGACCCTGGAATGCCGCGGTGGCGCAATTCTGTTTGATAAGCGTAATGATCAAATTTACTCTCAACCTTAGTCAAATCGATAAAAAAATCTTCGGAATCATTCCAAAAAATAAACAAGCCCGCCAAAACCATAAGACATATCCTATTGAAATACATTACTATCCAGGCTAAGAAAAAGACCTTTTTATCGAAAAATTGTTCTTTTGTAGAACATAGTTATGAAGTTGCATAACTTATTGACAATATCCTACTGCGGTGCTATAAATCAAACAACTGTTTCTCATGCGTCGTGCGTTTGGTGAGAGCGCGGACAACAATCGTATGATACGAACGGCCTTTTGGCCGATCCTTCCTTTCTTCGAGGGCCTTATGCAAACATTTAAGAAATACGGGATCATCCTCGCCGTCCTGATAACAGCTGCGGTATCGATCACTGCAGCGATCGCGGTTTCTTCGGCGACGCGCAACTCCCGGCCGGCTGCACCCTCCGCTCCCGCAGCACGAACCCACCTTGATCACAAACCCTTCTTCCCCTCGAAGTTCGAGCGTCCCCAAGACGTGACGCGGGCCTGCCTGAAATGCCACAAAGATGCAGCGGACGGCTTGATGAAGACGTCGCATTGGCTCTGGCTGGGCGACGAGACGCTCGTCCCGGGGCATGACCGTCCGACGCGGATCGGGAAGCGCAACCTGGTCAACAACTTCTGCATCGGGATCACCGGGAACTGGAAATCCTGCACCAAGTGCCATGCAGGCTACGGCTGGGCCGACGACTCCTTCGACTTCAAGAATCCTGAGAACGTGGACTGCCTCATCTGCCATGACCGGACGGATACGTACACCAAGGGCAATTATGGTCTTCCTACGCCAAGCGTGGACCTGCAGCTCGTGGCGCAGAAGGTGGGGTATCCCAAGCGGGCGAACTGCCTGACCTGTCATGGTTACGGCGGCGGCGGCGAAGGGGTGAAGCACGGCGATATTGACGCCAGCCTCGACAATCCCATCGTGTCGGACGATGTGCACATGGGGAAGCTCAATTTCCTCTGCACGGACTGCCACACGACGGAGCATCACAACATCCGGGGCCGTTCCTTCTCCGTGGGCGTCGAGGACCGCGGCGCCGTCGCCTGCACCGATTGCCACAAGAACGTTCCGCACCAGAACGAGCGCATCAATCTGCATCTGGCCTCGGTCGCTTGCCAGACCTGCCACATCCCCGCTTTCGCGCGGCATCACCCCACCAAGACCGAATGGGACTGGAGCAAGGCCGGTGACGCGAGCCGGAAAGACGATCCCCACCATTATCTGAAGATCAAGGGCGAGTTCGTCTACGACACCAACGTGGTCCCGACGTACGCCTGGTTCAACCGGACGATGGACCGCTATCTGCTCGGCGATCCCGTCGATCCGTCGGACATCACGGACATCAACCGTCCGCGCGGCGATATCAAGGACCGGACGGCGAAGATCTGGCCCTTCAAGATCCATCTTGCGAAACAGCCCTATGACGTGAAGAACCGGCGCCTCGTGGTCCCGACAACGGGCGGGGACAATGGGTACTGGACAACGTTCGATTGGGACAGATCGATGCGGCTTGGCGCGGCAGCGACGAAGCTTCCCTACGGCGGGACCTACGGATTCACGGAAACGCGCATGTTCTGGGCGATCTCCCACACGGTCGCGCCGAAGGAGAAGGCACTGCAATGCGATGATTGCCATGGCGCGAACGGGCGCATGGACTGGAAAGACCTGGGGTATGAAGGTGATCCCCTGCAGATCGGAGGCCGTCGATGAACCTCGACCGATTCAGCATACTGTTTTCGCTCTCCCTGGCACTTGTCGCTACTTCGTCCAGCGTCTCCCCTGCGGCTCCGTCGAACGAGAACGTCATGCACCCCGTCTTCAAGCCTCTCGATGCCGCCGGGAGACCCGTGCGCGATACCGGGGATCCGGTCAACGCCGACAAGACCTGCGGCGCCTGCCACGACGCCGTCTACATCACGGCGCACGATGTGCATCGCGACAAGAAGGTCAAGGCGACGTGCATCGACTGCCACTTCGCCGACGGTCGCATGACGCTCGACGCAGGTGCGTTCGACCAGACCGGCGCCCTCCTCCGCAAGCAGGTCCTCATCCACGAACCGACGGCGGCGAATTGCGGACGCTGCCACGGCATTGTGGGCGGCCCATCCGGGCACGTAAGCATCCCCGACGGATTCGAAGCGCCGCCTGCGCCGGGCCGGAGCGATAGCGACTTCCGCGTCACCCAGTTCGGTGGATCGATCTTTTCGCCGCAGAAGATCTCCGGGTCCTTTTTGAACATCGAAGCGAAAGAGCGCCTCGACCACCCCTGGGACGCGCACGCAGGGAAATTGCTTTCCTGCACCGCGTGCCACTTCGCCCCGAACAATCCCGTCCGCGGGGCTTCGAAGCACGACGCACCGAAATACCTCGTGAACGACCCCCGGCGCCTGTCGCTCGCCGGGTACCTTCGTGCTCCCGACCATCGCCTTGCCACTGCGGAGTGCCGCTCCTGCCACGACCCGCTCCAGGTGCATGCCTTCCTGCCCTACAAGGAGCGGCATCTGCAGGAGCTGCAGTGCATGTCTTGCCATGCGCCGTCCCTGTACGCGCCGGTGGTACAGGTTATCGACCAAACAGTCGTCCGCCCGGGCGGAGGCCCCCGCTACGAATACCGCAACTGGGAACGCGCCGAGGGAGAGCCGCTCAACGCTGCTCTTCTGAAAGGCTATTCACCCGCCCTCTTTCCGGTGCCGGACAGGAGGGGCCGCGAGACCATCGCCCCGCGCAACCTGGTCACAACCTGGCGCTGGGTGGCCGGTCCGAACAGGGAGCCCGTGCCCGCGGAAACGGTACGCGCCGCATACCTTGCGGGAAACAGCTTCCGGTCCGACGTCCTGAAGGCGTTAGATGCCGACGGCGACGGCAGGCTCTCCGACCGGGAACTGCGCCTGGACACACCGGTGAAGGTCGATGTCATTCGGGGGCGCCTGACTGAGCTTGGCGCGTCCCGTCCGGCGATCGCCGGCATCGTCGAGGCTCGGCCCATCAGCCACGGTGTAGTGGCGGCCCGCTTCCTTTCGCAAGAGTGCGCAAGCTGTCATGGACAGGATTCCCGGATGGTGATGCCCGTGATGCTCGCCTCGTTCGCACCGGACGGCGCNNCAGGGAGGAGGGCTTGCCCTGGTGCGCGAGCCCGCGCCGAAGCGTCTGTACGTCCTGGGCTTGACGGACCTGCCAAGCGTCAAATGGACGGGGCTTTCGGTCTTCTTTCTCACGCTCGTCTCCGTGGGCATACACGGCGGCCTGCGGATCTCGACCTCCCGGCTGCGCGCCTCAACCCATGCCCCGCTCCGGAAAGTGTATATGTACCCCGTCTACGAGCGCCTCTGGCACTGGTTCATGGCCTTTGGCGTGCTGGTCCTGCTCATCACGGGCTTTGAGGTCCACGGCGGCTTCTCACTGCTGGGCATGCCGAACGCCGTAGCGGTCCACAATGTCTTCGCGGTACTGCTGGCGGTCAACGCATTCCTGTCGCTGTTCTATCATCTCGCCAGCGCGGCAATCCACCAGTTCATCCCTCCCTCGCACAACCTGCGGCACCATGTGCTGAACCAGATCGCCTTTTACCTGGGCGGCATCTTTGAGGGCGAGCCGCATCCCCTGGAAAAAACACCGGAGCGGAAGCTGAACCCGCTGCAGCAGATCACCTATCTGCTGCTCCTGAACGTACTGTTCCCGCTTCAGATCGTCACGGGGGTCCTGATCTGGGGCGTGCCCCGGTGGCCTGCGCTTGCCGACGCAATCGGCGGGCTGACCATCATCTCACCGCTCCATCTCCTGTTCTCGTGGCTGTTCCTGACCTTCCTGGTCGTGCATCTGTACCTGACGACCACGGGCCACACGGTATTCTCCAACATCAAGGCCATGATAGACGGCTATGACCTGACGGAAGTCCCTGACCCGTCCCGCAAGGAGGAATCCCATGAACGCTAGACCGCCGAAACCCTATCTCAATCCGTACCTGGGAGGCACGCTGATCGGGCTCGCGCTCTTTCTGGCCTTTTACATCACCGGCAACGGCCTGGGCGCCTCGGCCGCGATCGCCCGCGTTCAGGTCGCCGTCCTCGACGTCCTGTCGCCGAGTCATGTGGACCGCGTCGCCTATTTCGCCGAGATGGCCGGCGGCACCCTAAACCCGCTCAACCATCCGTCCGTGTTCATGCTCATCGGCACGGTCCTGGGCGGGATGGTGTCCGGCCTCCTGACCCATCGTTTCCGCGTGGAGCTCAACAAGGGGCCGAATGTCTCGAACACGACACGCCTCCTCTCCGCCTTTGTCGGCGGAGGGATCGTCGGGTATGGCGCGCGCCTGGCGAGGGGCTGCACCTCCGGACAGGCCCTCTCCGGCGGGGCTGTCTTTTCGGTGGGAAGCTTCGCTGTCATGTTCGCGGTCTTCGCGGGCGCATACGCGCTCGCCTACTTCGTGCGGCGGCTCTGGAACTGATGTCCCGCCTTGCCGCTTTGTTCAGCCGAAAGGAGAAATAACGCATGGCACCTTTCAATTTGAATTCCATTTCCGGAACCCTGGCATACGATCTGATCTTTCTTCTCATCGGGGTGGGCTTCGGCGTTGCTCTGGAACTCACCGGGTTCGGCGACACCCGCAAGATCACCGCCCAGTTCTATTTCCGCAAAGCGGACATGACCGTCTTCAAGGCGATGTTCACCGCGATCATTGTTGCTGCAACGCTCATCTTTCTCACGTCTGCGCTCGGGTGGACGGATTTCAGCAAACTGTGGGTGAACCCGACCTACCTATGGCCGGGCATCGTCGGGGGCTTTCTCATCGGTGCCGGGCTCATCGTGGGAGGGTTCTGTCCGGGGACGTCGCTGGTGGCTGCCGGCACGCTCAAGGTCGACGGGATCGTGTTCCTCCTCGGCGCAGCGGTCGGCATCTTTGTGTTCGGCGAAACGGTACATTCCTTTACCGGATTTTTCAATTCCTCGTTCATGGGCCGGTTCATCCTGCCCGAGTTCCTGGGGCTTTCCACGGGCGTGACCCTGATCCTGTTGATCCTCATGGCATTCGCTATGTTCACTGGCGCGGAGATCATTGAGTCGTATTATAAGCGCACTGATCCTCAGAAAGCCGTATCGCTCAAGCCCGTGAACAGGGCGACCGTTCTTGGCGCAGCCGGCTTGCTCGCTCTGGCCATCCTGACCGCCGCCATTGGGCAGCCGTCAGCAGAGGACCGCTGGAAACGCATCGCTTCCGACGGGGACCGGCAGCTTCGCGACCGTGAGGTGTTCGTGCATCCTCGCGAGGTCGTCGATCTGAAGAAGAACGCAGCCCTGTTCGTCTCGGTCCTCGATCTCCGCGACGAGCGCGATTACAACCTCTTTCACATCGCCGGATCGAAGCGCCTTGCCGTCACCTCCCTGCAGGACCCCGCGGTGATCAAGCCGCTTCTGGCGGACGCGGATAACGTGATCCACTTCCTCGTTTCCAACAGCGACGAGCTTTCCGCCGGGGCCTGGAAGCTGCTCAAGGCGCAGGGCGTGCTGAACCTCTATGTCATCGACGGCGGAATCAATCGCTGGCTCGATGTGTTCACGCCTGCGGCCTGCATCGCGGAAAAGCGGTCCTTGGCTATCGCGGCCTCCGGCGAGGTATCGAGCTACCGGTTCCTGCTGGCCGTGGGAGATCGCATTCCGCAAGCGCATCCGGATTATGCCGGTAAGGACCCGCTGCCATCCTGCGCAATCGTGACGGCGACAGCCAGGCATTCTGAGCCGGATGCTTCCGGCTATGTAAAAAAGGTCAAACTGCAAAAGAAGTCCACGACCAAGGGCGGGTGCGGTTAACGCATTGCAACCGATGGTCCGCTTCCGGTGAGAATGGCCAATTGCCTATTCCCGACATCACCGTGCCTCACGGTCCTCCGGATGGAAGTGCCCTGCTGCGGGGGCATGACCATGATCCTGAAAGAGGCCCTGAAGAGGTCGGGCAAGAACATCCCCTTCACCGAGACCGTGATCAGCGTGAAAGGCGACAAGCTCTCGGAGAAGACCGTCACCCGGTGACCGGTCAAGTAGGCGCGCAGAAACCCGGCCTGCAAAATATAATTAATAACTCTTGACTTCCCGGTGCCGAAGTGGCATTATGCATTCTAGAAGTTCCGGATGTTCTTGTAGGGAAACCGCAAAGACAGATCCACTTTGCGGCATTTTTTTTGTCCTTATCCGTCGCTTCAATTCATCAAGAAGGAGGTAGCTCACCATGGAAACAGGTACGGTTAAGTGGTTCAATGATGCCAAAGGTTTTGGATTCATTACCCGCGAAACAGGCGCTGACGTGTTCGTGCATTTCGGCGACATTCAGGACAGCGGCTTCAAGTCGTTGGCCGAAGGCCAGCAAGTGCAGTTCGACGTTGTCGACTCACCCAAGGGCGCCAAGGCAGCCAATGTTGTAAAGCTCTAAGCGAACGCTTATAACTTTGAACAGGCCCTGACCATTCAGGGCCTGTTTTTTTTGCTCGTTCACCGTTCCTTCCCGCCTTCTCCCCCTGCGTTGCGCTGCATACTCATGAGCCCGGCCGCGGTAGCCGGACGCTGATTTTCACGAAAAACCTGACAGAACCAGCTCGGTGCTGCTCCCGAAGGCCCGGTCGCTGTATCGATCGGAGTGAATCCAGGGTCGAGCTCATTCCCCACAGCTTGCTGCGGGGTTCACGAGCGATGAGGATGACGGAGCCACCTTGAGGATTGAAGATCCCCTGCAGTTTCCTGCAGGGAGCTTCCCTCCCGGCGATATGATGACCAGTCACCGTCCTCAGATGCCCTATCGGGCCAGATACGGAAAATAGCTGTTGACAGACATTGCAGGCCCCACTATTCTTTACTCAGCAGGGGAAAATTCCGGGTCAGGATCGAAGGCAACCATTCCTATGAACGATAAAATCGCGATCATCGGCGGAGGGATAGCAGGCTTAACAGCGGCTTACTTGCTTCATGACAAGTACGATATCACGCTGTTTGAACGGTCCGATAGATTGGGGGGCAATGCCTACACCGTAACGACCCCCGATGGTGAAGAGTCGGATATTGCCACTGCAGCCTTTGGAGGATCCTCGTACAAGAACGTTTTGCGACTGTTCAGAAAATTGGATATTGAGACGATACGGTCCTTCCGCATGAAGCCCTGCGATATCTCTGGCCCCGGGGCAAGTTTTTTCGATCTCGATACAAAAAAGGGCTTTTTTTTAACGCCCGGACTCAAGGGTCTTTTCGCCCAGCATTTTGCACTGCTGAGGCCGGATCGCATCACCAGCATCCTGCAGCTGGTATCCGGATTGACACGAGGCCATGCACTGTCCCGACAGGGAGACCTTGACGGTCTCATGCTGGAAGAAGCGCTGAAGAAGATCCCCGCGTTGCGAGGGGACGCAAAGTTGATGCTGATATGCTGTCTGTGCCTGATGTCTTCCATGCACTGTGGTGATGTTCTGGATGCTCCCGCCAGCTTTTGCTTTGCAAAGCTGAAAAAATATCATGATCTCATGCCTCCCTGGGCGCTGTTTTCTGTTCGTTTTGCGAAGAACGGCACGAAAAGTTATGTACGTGCCTTGTCTGCCCATTATCCGGAGGGGATCGTCCTGAATGCGAAGATCAGGACGGTCA
>JAFNGD010000362.1 GCA_017885365.1 Nitrospirota bacterium | reverse complement strand
AGAAGCGCCTACTTTTGGTTGCGTCTTCGCGGTAATGTGGTTTTGACGCATTCCGCAACCAACGTTCGGGATGATCGTTGAAGTTCCCTGCGGCAAGACTTCGGCGAGCTCAGTCGAGTCGCTGCAGGGAANNTTATTCTAATCGCTCGCTCCTGGATTCACTATGAATAAAAAACCTCTCATTGCCATAACCATGGGCGATCCGGCAGGAATCGGGCCGGAGATCATCGCCAAGGTCTTCGATACCGGCGAGGTCTTTTCCCACTGCCGTCCGGTCATTGTCGGCAACGCCGGCGTCATGAAGAAGATCGTCGAGGACCTTCGCCTCTCGGTGTATGTGCGGACCATCGGGAACATTGCCGAAACCGATCCCGCTTCCGGCAAGGCCGATGTCCTGCATCTCGCCAACGTTGACCTTGCGAAGCACCTCTGGGGCCGGCCGAATGCCGCTTCGGGGAAAGCGGTCGTCGAGTACATCAAGCTGGCAGCGGAGCTTGCGATGTCGCGGAAGGTCGACGCCATCGTAACGGCGCCGATCAACAAGGAAATGATGAACGCGGCCGGGTTCGACTATAGCGGCCACACCTCCCTCCTGGCTCACCTGACCGGCTCCACAAATTACGGCATGATGTTCGTCGGCGGCGGGCTCAAGCTCATTCTCGTGACGATCCACAACGCGATCACCGACCTCCCCCGGCTCATCACGCGGGACCGCGTGCTCAAGACCCTTCGGCTGGCGAATACAGCCATGCAGGCGTTCGGCGTCGAGAAGCCGCGCATCGGCGTCGCCGCGTTCAATCCCCACGCCAGTGAGGGCGGCCTTTTCGGCCACGAGGAATTGGACGAGATCCTTCCCGCCGTGCTCGATGCGCGTGGAGAAGGCATCGACGCCAGCGACCCCATTCCGGCCGACACGTTGTTCTTCAAGGCAAGGAACAACTACTTCGACATCGTGGTCGCCATGTACCACGACCAGGGCCTGGCCCCTTTGAAGATGCTCGCCTTCGGCAACGCCGTAAACGTAACCGTCGGCCTTCCGATCATCCGCACATCCGTTGACCACGGCACGGCCTACGACATCGCCGGAAAAGGACTTGCCGATCCGACAAGCCTGCTCGAGGCCGTCAAGCTCGCCGCACAAATGTCAAAAAACCAAAAGAGCACCGGGAATGATCCCGCATGAACAGCCAGTTTTCGCCTTTTCTCACCCGCCCTCATCTCTTCGCTGCGATCTTTTTCGCGATCTTCATCTTCCTGCTCTACCAGATGGCAGGGCTCCTTGCGCCATTTTCCTCGGCCCTGCTCTGGGCGGCAGTCATCACCCTCGCCCTTGCGCCGCTTTACCGGCGTGTAGTCCTGCTCGTCAAAGGCCGGACCAGCCTGGCAGCGGGCATGATGACCGTCGGCGTGCTGTTCGTTGTGGTCGTCCCGGCGGTCGTCCTGCTGGTCGTGCTTGTGGCTCAGGCCGCTGACGTGTATCAATGGGCCTCCGGGCTTGTCCAGTCCGGCAAGCTGGCGGATGCATGGAGCAGGCTTGCGTTGCCAATGATCGACCGCATACTGCAGAACCCGCTTCTCCAGGGTGTTGACGTGAAAGGCCTTGCTATCAAGGGCCTCAGTGACCTCTCCTCAGGCCTGGCCGCCCATCTCGGCAGCGTCCTCAAGGATACCATGCTGGTGGCGTTCAATCTGCTGATCATGCTCGTTTCGCTCTTCTTCCTCTTCCGCGACGGCGAGAGCTGGTACACGTGGGCGACCGGGCTCCTGCCCTTTACGCATGATCAGCAGCAGGCCATTGCCCAGACGTTCCGGGACACCTTCACGGCAGTCATCAACGGCGTGTTCCTGATCGCCCTCGTCCAGGGGATCATGACCGGCGCCGGGCTCGCCCTGTTCGGAGTGCCGTTCCCCGTGTTCTGGGGCTTCCTTTCCGCGGTCCTTGCGGTCCTGCCCATTGGGGGCGCGTCACTCGTATGGGTCCCCGCAGCCATCTACCTCTATCTGACCGACTCAACGCTGAACGGCCTCCTTCTGGCAGGCTGGGGGGTCGTCCTTGTAACCCTCCCTGATAATTTTCTGAAGCCGCTCCTGATCGGGAGAAAGGCAAAGCTCCCCATGTTCCTGCTCTTCATCGGCATCCTGGGCGGCCTGCGGGTCTACGGGTTCCTGGGCATCCTTGCCGGCCCGCTAATCGTTACGATGCTAACCGCCTTCGTTCAGATCTACCGCGAGGAGTTCGTGAAAAACAATTAGCATCTACGCAACCACAGATGGACACAGATAACAGCGAGACCGTTGAGCGTTGATACTCACTTGCTGTACCGTTCCTGTTTCTATCTGTGTTCATCCGTGGTTAATCAGTCTTGATTTGGTCTTTTGGGGAGGAGAGGAAGCGAATGGAAGATCTGGCAAAATCCGACACTTGGCGGGTGTTCCGCATCATGGCGGAGCTGGTCGAGGGTTTCGAGGCGCTCAGCACCGTCGGCCCCGCAGTCACCTTCTTCGGCAGCGCGCGGCTCCAGCCGGGCGCGCCTTACTACAACAAGTGCCTGAAGGTAGCGGAGAACCTGGCGCGCTCCGGCTTCACCGTCATCTCCGGCGGCGGGCCGGGCATCATGGA
>JAFNGD010000361.1 GCA_017885365.1 Nitrospirota bacterium | reverse complement strand
TGTCCTCCGTCGTCCTCAGGACCACAGGGATCATGATCATTGAGAGCGCGACCGATCCCGCCCACCCGCTGAAGTGCCCCAGAGGCCTCACGATCAGGGCGTAGATGAACGTCCCGATGACGATGGACGGAACGCTCACGATGATGTCCGCCAGGACGCTGATCACCTGGGAGTACTTCGTTTTCCGTGCGTACTCGGCCAGGAACGTGCCGCCCAGGACGCCGACAGGAACGCCGATGAGGGTCGCAAAGAAGGTGGTCATCAATTGCCCAACCATGGCATGCCTGAGGCCGCCGCCCTCGACGCCCGCCGGAACGGGATCATTGAAGAAGAGGCTGAGCTTGAGCGCGCCGATGCCGTGGATGACGACGTCGCCCAGAATGAAGACGAGCCAGAANNAGGCCTGCGAAGGCCGCCAGCGTGCTGAGGACAAGGGCGATAATACTCTCTATTTTCCGTTTCTTTTCGATGTTCATCGAATAACTTTTACCTAATTCATTCAACGCAGATGGACGCAGATAAAATTATGAAAAGATATGTTGAAGCCCGGTTCTAGCAGCGTAAATCTTAGGTCTTTCCATATTCTATCAGCGTTGAATGCCTTATTAGCGTGAATACTTTTTTTCCGCCCGGATAAGCATCAGCTTGGCGATCGCCAGCGCAATGAAGCTCAACACAAAGAGCACGAGCGCAAGATAGTAGAGCGATGAGAGATATATATCGTTGTCCGCCTCGGTGAACTCGTTCGCCAGGGTCACGGTGATGGTCGCTGCCGCGTCGAAAAAAGAGGTGGCGATCTTGTGGTTGTTGCCGAGCACGAAGGCCACGGCCATGGTCTCGCCGAGCGCCCGGCCGAGGGAGAGCACGATCCCGCCGAAGACGCCGAGCTTGGAATAGGGGAGCACAATGTTCTTTACCACTTCCCACTGCGTGGCGCCGAGGGCGTAGGCCGATTCCTTCACCACCGGCGGGGTAAGATTGAACGAATCCCGGGCGATGCTCGCCGTGAAGGGGATGATCATGATCGAGAGGATCACGCTGGCCGTCAGGATGTCGATGCCGAGCGGCGTGCCCCGGAACAGGACCTCGAGCACCGGGAGCTTCCCAAGGGACCTTTGCAAGAAAGGTTCGATATGCCTGCTCATGATCGGGGCCAGGGTGAAGAGCCCCCACATACCGTAGATGATGCTCGGGATGGCGGCCAGCAGTTCGATGGCGATGCCGATGGGGCTTTTCAGGAAATTGGGCGCCACTTCGGTCACGAAGATGGCGATGCCGATCGCGGTGGGTACGGCGAAGAGCAGCGCAAGCGAGGTGGTGATGAAGGTCCCGTAGATGTTCGTGGCCGCGCCGAACAGTTCCTTGACGGGGTTCCATTCCGTGGAAAAAAGAAAATCGATGATGCCGAACTTATGGATGGCAGGCGCGGACTCGCGGANNTGTTGCCAAGACGCATGCTCCTTGATGCCGGAGGACAGCGAACGCTGACGATAAAGAAAAACCGAAGGATCAGATATGCGATTATACCTATCTGACCCTTCGGTGTCAAATCACAACTGAATAAACGGGAAGTCGGTACCTACTGGACGCCGTTCGCCTTCCAGTACGCCCTGACCTTGTCCTTCAGGTTCTTCGGGAGCGGGATGTAGATCAGTTCCTTTGCTTTCGCGTCGCCGTTTGCAAAGGCCCAGTCAAAGAACTTCACGGTCTTGAGATTGGAGTCCTTCTTGTCCTTTGCCAGGAGGATGAACGTTGCACCGGCGATGGGCCACGAGTTCTTGCCGGGCGAGTTGGTCAACCATGCCTGGAAGTCCTTCTTGGGGTCGAACACCCCGGTCTCGGCGGCATCCTCAAGGTTCTCGAAGTTCGCTTCGACGAAGTTTCCCGCCGCGTTCTTCATCTTCGTATACACGAGGCTGTTCTGCTTGGCATAGGCGAACTCGACGTAGCCTATGGAATTGGCGGTCTGCTTTACGTAGTTGGCCACGCCCTCATTCCCCTTGCCGCCGATCCCGACGGGCCAGGACACCGCTTTTCCTTCACCGACCTTTTCTTTCCATGCCGGGCAGGTCTCAGCGAGGTAATGGGTGAAGATGGCGGTCGTGCCGGAGCCGTCCGAACGGTGGACCACGGTGATCTCATTATGGGGCAGGTTGGCCTTGGGGTTGAGGCCCTTGATTTGTGAATCGTCCCAGAACTTGATCTCGCCCATGAATATCTTGCAGTGGACCGCCGCATCGAGCTGGAGCTCGTTGGTCTTGATCCCCGGGACATTGATGACCGGGGTGATGCCGCCGATCACTGCAGGGAACTGGAGCAGATTGTCCTTGGCAAGCTTGTCCGAGGCGAGCGTGTCGTCGGAAGCGCCGAAATCAACGGTCCGCTCCACGATCTGACGCTGGCCTCCGCCGGAGCCGATAGACTGATAGTTGAGCTTGGTCCCCGTGACCTTGTTGTACTCGTATGCCCAGGCGGAGTACAGGGGGGCCGGGAACGTTGCGCCTGCGCCGTTCAGGGTCTCATCGGCATGAGCGGTCACGGCGAAAGTTGACAGAAGTACTGCGAGAACCAACGTTGCTGCTTTTTTCATCGGGTGGATCCTCCTTAACCTTATTTGGCTGAGCTTTTTGAGCTGCATTGTTATACCAGAGCAATGTTACAATTGTGTTACAAGTTTGTTAATATTCTGTAACCGGTCGATCCCTCCCGGTTACGTTCCCAGAGGCGACCTGAACAGGGGGCGCCACGCGGCAGCGAACCGCTACTGTCCGGACCCTTCGAAACAGTTCGCTATCACCTTCCCTCGACAGCATGCATCGCTCATGCCTGGGTATCCCGATGTCCGGTACCGACGCACGCGCTTCCGGAGGCTGTCCCCGTCGGCGGAGGAGCATTGGATGAGCGGAATGGTCCGTGTATCCTCGTCCTGACTGAGGGTTTCCCTGATCGCGTCGCCCGAGGAGGCGGACATCGTAGTATCGAGGAGAATGAGATCGGGCCGAAGCGATTTCACGAGGCCGAGCGTGCCGGGACCCTGCCGGAGCTGGATCACCTCGAGATGGTCGTCTATGAGCAGTTCTCTGATCGTGTACAGCGATACGGCGTCATCACCGATGATCACGACCTTATTTCTATTCAACGGCATAGAGGCCTCCCCGACGCTCTGCGGAGCGGAGGGGCAAGGTGAGCGTGAACATCGCTCCCCGGCCGTACACACTTCGCACCGAGATCGATCCGCCGATGAGCCGGGCGAAATTTCTGCTGACGCTCAGGACAGGGCCGAGGCCCGCGTCAACCTGCGATCCGGCATTGCCGGCACGGTCCATCGCGTCGGCAATATCTGCGAGACGCTGCGGTCTGCCACCGGTCTCTGTATCGGTGATCACGACCTCCAGGGTGCTGCCGATGACCTTGAGGGCGATGGTGATAGTGCCGCGCTCCGTGAACTGTATCGCGTTGTGCAGGAGATTCAGGATGATCTGCCTGAGCATGACGGGATCCGTCGTGACCATGACGGACAGGGAGGGCACTGTCGTCTCGATGGTCACGGGCTTGTCGCCCGCTAGGCTATGCGTCGTCTCTGCGATCCCGGCAACGAGTGCGGTAACGTCGACGATCCCGTCCACGACCTTCCATCCGCTCAGGAGCGGTGATCCCGTTTCGGGCATCCCAATGGCATCCATGCAACGTTCGACGGTGTGAACATCTGTTCTCATGAGAGAACCTCCTTTAGGGACGGCGGAGAGCGCCGCCGGTCCCTGTGTCATCCTCATCTCGATCGTTCTTCCGCGCTGCCGGCCGTACCAGGAACAGGGAGAAGGTGGATCCTTCTCCAGGGCTGCTGGTCACGGATATGCTCCCTCCCATTGCTTCGGCAAGAAGCTTCGCAAAGTACAGGCCGAGGCCGGAACCGGGAACGCCGTCGCTGCCTTGCGCCCGGTAAAACTTGTTGAAGATATGTTCGTGCTCGTCCGTCCCGATGCCGGGGCCGGTATCGGTGACCGACAGGACGGCCTTGTCATCAAAGGCTTCGCATGAGATCCTGACCGAACCGTGATCATGGTTGAACTTGATCGCGTTCGAGATCAGGTTGGTCAGTATCTGCCGGAGGGCCGCGGAATTCCCCATGGCCTTGAGGGAGGATGGCGCGTCGGTAGAGAGCGTGATGTGGCGCGTCACAGCTTTTTCCCGGAAGGAGTCGGCGAGGGACACTGCGACGGCGGCGACATCGACCTCTTCCCGGGGGAGCGACCCATGCCCCTTTTCCAGTTTCGCGAGGAGGGCAACATCATCGAGCAGGGCCTCCAGGTGGAGGGCGGATGAATTGATCTCGGCAAGATAGGGGGTGCCGTTGCCTTTCCGAGCGGCGAGGCTGGAGAACCCTCCGATGACCGAGACGGCACTCTTCATCTCATGGACGAGATACCGCCTCGCACTGTCCTGGTCCTGTTCCCGCAACCTGAGCTCCCTGATCTGGGCGTGCCGGTTCACGATGTTCCGGGACTTGAGCAGCAACTCCTGCACGGAAAAGGGCTTGTTAATGTAGTCGTCGGCCCCGAGCGACAGCCCCTTGATCCGGCTTTCCTCGGTGGTCAATGCCGAGACCATGATGATGGGGACGTGCGTGCCCTGCGCGCTGTCGCGGATGGTCTGACACACTTCCCAGCCGTTCATCCCGGGCAGCATGATGTCCAGGAGAACGAGGTCCGGTGTCGACCGGAGCGCCGCCTCGACGGCCTTGTCCCCGGATTCGGCGATCAGCGTCGCAAATCCTTCCCGGGCAAGGTTGTATTGGATCAGCTCGGCCACGTCGGGTTCGTCCTCGACGATCAGGACCAGCGGGCGCGCGTCATGCAGGTTCCCGGCCGCCTTGCGGGCTTTTTGGTCCAGTGCGTGGTCTGTCGATGATGAGTGGCTTTTCTGGGTCATGAGCATGATCGTGGCGAAGTGTTATGTCACGATAATACGGCAGGGTTGTTACAGGAATATTACAGAACGATGAAATTCTGATGACCGGGAGAGAAGGAGTGGAAGTCAGGTCATTACCGGCTTGGACACAGGGATCGCATTATGGCGAGAGAGCAGCTGCTGCTGCAGGGCGGCGCAGGCCTCGTGAGCGTCACGAACCTAAACAGGCCGCACAGGAGAAGGATCCGCGGCCGCGGTGCGGCCGCTTGCGCAGCATGCAAAAGAGCTGTGTGACGCTGTCATAGAAGAGACAGGGCGGCAGACCGGGTCTCCCGGTCCCCGGGGCTGGATCATCGGCAGTCGGGCCGGGGTCTGCAGCCGGCATGCGGCGAACATCGATGTCGGAGCAAAGGTCCTGTCGATCCGATCCTGTTCTCATGCGCAGGACCGCTCTGGAAGCTCCGGGCCTGAAACGCGTTCTACCCGGCCGGGGCCAAGGGGCAGCAAAACCTCCACGATGGTACCCTCACTCCATCTGCTCACGAGGGACAGGGTCCCGCCCAACTGCTCCACGAGGGAGCGGGTCCGTGCCAGTCCTGTGCCGAAGGCCGCTCTGCCGGATGCTTTCCGCCCGGCGCAGCCGTTCATGCGGGCTATGAGGCGCTTGACCTCGGCTTCGCGCATCCCTTTGCCCGTGTCGGTTACCATGATCGTCAGATGGTCCTGCTGCCTG
>JAFNGD010000360.1 GCA_017885365.1 Nitrospirota bacterium | reverse complement strand
CGCGCCGGCGGCGCGGACCCACATTCGGGCGCGGTGGATTGTCTACTGCAGGCGTTCGAGGAAATCCAGGCCTACCAGGACCTCCCGAGGCTTTGATCCCTCCGCCGGGCCGACCAGGCCGTTGCCGTGCATCATGTCGATAAGCTTGGCCGCGCGCCCGTAGCCGATGCTCAGCCGCCGCTGCAGGAGCGAGGTGGACGCGCGCCCCTCGCAGACCACGATCCGGACTGCGTCGTTGTAAAGGTTGTCCTGCGTACTCAGGTCGATCGGGTTGCCTTCTTCGTCCACCTCCTCTTCGCCGAAGGTCAGTACAGACTCATTGTAGGAGGGCCGGCCCTGCTTTCGGAGGTGTTCCACGATGGCCTCGGTTTCCTTCTCGCTCACATAGGCCCCGTGTATACGGGTGAGACGGGAAGAGCCGGGCGGAATGAAGAGCATGTCACCATTGCCCAGAAGCTGCTCGGCGCCGTTCGCGTCAATGATTGTCCTGGAATCGACTTTGGAGGCGACCTTAAACGCAACGCGGCAGGGGAAGTTGGCCTTGATGACCCCCGTAATTACGTCTACCGAAGGGCGCTGCGTCGCCAGGATGAGGTGGATCCCGACGGCGCGGGCCATCGCTGCCAGGCGCGAGATCGACTCTTCGACCTCACGCGAGGAAACCACCATCAGGTCCGCGAGCTCATCGATCACGATGACAATGTAGGGGAGGGGCTTCTCCAGTTCGCCGCCCTCGTCGTCGTTGCTCTCCAGCAGCGAAAGCTGCCGGCCGGTGCTGCGGATCAGCGCATTGAACTGATCGATGTTGCGCACGCTGCGGAGCGCGAGCTTCTTGTATCTCGACTCCATTTCGCTGGTTGCCCACCGAAGTGCGTTTGCCGCCTCCTTCGGATCCGTGACGATCGGCGTCAGAAGGTATGGAATGTCTGCGTACACTCCCAGTTCGAGCCGCTTCGGATCGATGAAAATAAAACGGACTTCCTCCGGCGTGGCCTTGAACAGGATCGAGGTGATCATGCAGTTGATCGCCACACTCTTTCCCGCGCCGGTAGCACCCGCAATCAAGAGGTGCGGCATCCTCCCCAGGTCCGTGACAAAAACGCTTCCGTTGATCACCTTGCCCAGGGCCAGGGTAAGCCTGGAGCCTGACCTCCTGAAGACATCCGACTCGACCACTTCCCGCAGCATGATGATCTCACGCTGCGGATTGGGGACCTCGATGCCGACCGTCGCCTTTCCCGGGATTCTGTCGATCCGGATGGATTCGGCCTTGATGCCCAGGCACAGGTCGTCTACCAGGCTCGTGATCCTTGAGTACTTGATGCCCGCGTCGGGTTTGAACTCGAAAGTTGTGACTACAGGTCCCGGGTGGATATGCGTGATGCTGCCGTGGACATCGAACTCCGCGCACTTTTCCGCCAGCATCCGGGCGCGCTCCATCAGTTCGGATTCATCGATACTGAACCGCTCCTCTGAAGAAGACAGCAGGTCGATCGGCGGCAGCAGGAACTTGCGGACGGAAGGCGGCTTCTGGCGCTCAGCGGCAGAGGTTGCGCGCGCGGTCTCGAGCTCGGGCAGCTTGGGCGCCTGGATGCGCGGCTCGGACGGTTGCAGAGGAATGCTCTTGAGCGGAGCGGGCCTCGGGCTCAATTCGACGGCCGGGGCCGCCGCGGGCTTGATGTTCACGACTGCACGAACGGGCTTCCGGCTCTGCCGCCAGGTCCGGAACCTTTGCCAGAGCGAGGGTCGATCGGTTTGCTCCTCACCCCGCAGCCGCTTGAAAGCCCTTTCCAGCGAGAGTGACGTGCATGCGAGGAGGCCGAGGATGAAGGCGCCGATCGTCACTATCCAGGTGCCGGTCACGTTCAAATAGAACACCAGCGCATCCGAGACCAGCGCTCCGGCGGCGCCGCCCGGTCGGTAGTCCCGGCAGACCTTCCAGAGCGGGGATAGTTGCAGTGCGGTGCTGGCGGCGGCAATCAGGACAACGATGCCGATGATCCTCGTCCAGTAGGACTCCATCTCCTGCCCAAGTATCAGTTTCCATCCGAAAACCAGGAGCGGCGGAATAAGGAGGAAAGCGGCGAGGCCGAACGTCTGCAGAAGTGCGTCGCTTGTGTTGGCTCCAAATCTCCCGATCCTGTTGTCGGTTGTTTCCTTGTGTGACGCGCTGTTTAAGCTGACATCCGCGGGATCATAAGTGACGAGGCAGGTAAACAGCAGCACGGCAGCCGTCAGGACAATGATCCCGATGAACTCGTGACGCTTTGCGCGCAGTGGTTTTGTCATCCCGGCTCTCTTGATCTCAGATCTCCAGAACCAGCGGCACGATCACCGGGCTGGTTCCGGCCTTCTTGCGGAAGAACCTCTTCAGATCGGCCCGGAGTATCTCGGTCAGAATGAGCGCGTCCGCCCTTTCTTCGCCCGAGCACTCGTCCAGGCTCTTCAGAACGACCTGCCTGGCTTCCTCAATGAGCAGGTTGCCCCCGGCCTCGAGCACGTGCCCGCGGCTCACGAGTTCGGGGGAACCGCCGAGCTGGCCGGTGGACTTGTTGATGGGGACTACCGCCAGCACTATGCCGTCTTCCGAGAGTTGCTGGCGATCCTTGACAACCATCTCGCCCACCTCAGCTGTCCGCGACTCATCAATATAGCGCCTCCCGGCCGGCGCCTTGCCTGTGACCTCCGCCGATTCAGAAGTCAGGTTGATGATATCACCGGTTTCAACCAGCAGGATGCGCTCCCGTGGCATGCCCAGGTCCCGGGCGAGGAGCGTGTGGCTGTAAAGCTGACGGTACTCACCGTGTATCGGGATGAAAAACCGCGGCCGCGTCATGTTGAGCATCAGCTTCAGCTCTTCCTGG
>JAFNGD010000359.1 GCA_017885365.1 Nitrospirota bacterium | reverse complement strand
CATGATTCTTATGCCATGGGTTCAACGAACGGCGCCGTACAGCAGCAGGATGACAGGACCAGGACCGACGAGGGTCATCGAGAACAAGATCAGAGAAGCAAGAAACCGGGAGATGTCCTTTCCCCGAAGGAAAAGGACCCACAGGAACGGGAAAAAGCATCTCCGGAGAAAAAACCTCGTCTCAAGTACCGTGATGAGTCCAAGTGCCAGTGTTAAGGTGCATTGGGTATGGTTGTGCATTGCTTACAGTGATCGGCTCGTAAAGGAGGCTTTCATGGCTAAAGCAGGTTCCAGACGATACGTGCTGTCTGCGTGGCTGCTGCTGGCGCTTCTCCTGTGCGGCGGCGTGCCTGTCGCTCAGGCTCAGCAGACGGAAGCGTTACCAAACGTACCAAGCGAGACGGCCCAAAAGGTCGCGGAGGTCGTCTCTTCAATCAAGTTCAGCTATGCGTTCCAATTGTACTTTCAGTCCCGGGACACGGGGTCGGGCCCGAACGGAACCGACACTACGACGGACATCTTCTTCAAGAGAAACCGGCTCATGTTCTCCGGCCAGTTGAACGATGTCTACGGATTTTACTCCGCCATCCAGTATCAAGGCGATGAGCGGATCTACGCCACCTCGGTTTCGCAAACGCCGCAAAAGAACTTTGATATCATTGACACGTTCTTTACGGCGGACTGGTCCGATGCTGTCCGGCTTCGCGCAGGCCTGACCAAGGATCCCCTGATCCGGGAAGACAATGAGAGCTGTTTCGAACCGTTGAGCGTGGACCGGTCCCTTTTTGTTTATACAGACCTGCCGCGGCTGAACCGCGATTTCGGCGTGCTCCTCTGGGGGAACGTGGCAGACGCGCTGTTCCAGTACCGGCTCTCAGCAATGAAGGGCAATGATGATATCAATGATCCGAAGAGCAGCCTGCGGTACACGGCCAGGGCCCACGTTTCCCTCCTGGACCCTGAATCCTCGCTCACCTACAAGGGTACCTATCTCGGCAAGAAAAAGGTCCTTACCCTCGGAGCCGGATACCAGGTCGAGTCCGATGCCGTGTACGGGAATGTTGCGGGCTTGAGCGATACGAAGGACTACAAGGCATATACCTATGATGTGTTCTTCGAATATCCGACGCCGGGGGGCACGTTCACGGTATCCGGGGCCTACCTGAAGGAAGACTTCGATGGGGCTTATAAGGGTGCGGACCCCGATCTGAGGAGCATCGGGCTCAATGGAGAGAAGAACGGATGGTACACGAAGGCGGGCTATCTCCTTCCCCGAAAGATCGGCGGAGCTGATCTCCAGGTCTATGGCCGTTATGAAAAATGGCAGTTTGCTCAGCTCCAGGGCATCTATAACCAGGAGATCAAGTGGTCCGCCCTCGGCGTCAATTATTTTATCAGTGGACAGAACCTGAGGCTGACGCTCGAGTACTCCCTGAACGATTATTCGAAGGAGGATGCAGCGAATAAGGATTTCACGACCTGGACCGCCATGCTTCAGTTCCGTATTTGACGGTCAACGAACGGCACTGCGGTTGTTCCTCGAGGGAGGCGCCATGAGGCGTCTCCCTTTTTTTCTCTTCGCGCGGGGGGCTGGGCAGCATGGAGAACGACGGAACGAGCAGGGCAGCTCTCAGCGGAGCCGGAGGTACTCCCTGGCAAGGGCGGGATAGAGTCGGGGATTAAAGAGGGTGTTCGTCAGGAAATAACACTCATGCGTGCAGTGGCATTGCTCCGATCGTATTGCTTCGAGGATTTTTCTCGCTTCTTCCGACCTCATCACCTTCTGCAGGTCATAATCATGGTTCCTCACGTTGCCGAAGCGCTCCTGCAAGATCTCACAGGGATAGACGTCCCCGTTCTCCCGCAGGACGAGGTTCAGCCTGCCTGCGTAGCAGGAAATGATCCGTCGTTGCTCCTGCACGGTCCGATAAATGAGCCTTCTCTGCAGGATGTCCTGTGCGGCCTTCAGGCGTCCCCCGCTGAACCGATAGGTCCGGGCGGCCCCGCTCGCCAGGTCTTTTGCAAGCCGTTCGCTGGCCTGGCGGTACTTGCCGTAATCCACGCGCTTGTACCGATCATTCAGAAGGTCGCCGCGGACCAGGGACAGGGTATGCGTCGTGATATGTTCCAGACCTCCGACAAAATCAATGATCGTGTCCATGGCGTCCTGATTGNNCGGAGCAAAAGACCGTATTGACGCCGAGCTCGAACTGGGGATACAGATCGACGAACCCTGCGAGCAGCCGGTAGGTCTCCATGGTCTTGTCGAAGCTCCCCGGCGTGTTCCGGAGCGTATCATGAGCGCTGCCCAGCCCGTCGAGGGAGAGTTTGACGACGATGATGCTCTTGGGGCATGATCGCAGGACCCTCTCGACGGTATCCCGGATCACGTCGGGAAGGAGACCGTTCGTCGGGAAGAGCATGANNCTCCGCGAGGTCGTCGCGGAGAAATATCTCGCCGCCGGAGAACGCAAGCCATAACAACGGACCGAGGGAGGCGGCGATCTGCCTGACCTCGCCGAGGGACAGCTCGGGCGAACCATTCCCGAGTGGTTCTGCCGCCCTGAGGGAGAAGCAGAACGGGCATGCTGCGTTGCACCGTCTGGTCACGAAGTACGTGAGCTGGATGGGCCGCTGTTTCCAGACGATATCCCGGAAGTGCCGGAACGGTGAATACCTGCCTCCCGCGCGCCGCGGGGCCCTTGTCCTCGGTCGCGGCATGGTCATCGACCCCCTCCTCGTGATGCAAGGTG
>JAFNGD010000358.1 GCA_017885365.1 Nitrospirota bacterium | reverse complement strand
TTGAGGTTCTTGCTGCCCATCACCGTGCCCCCGCCGAGCCGGCCGAAGTGGCGGTACGAGTCAACGTTGATGCAGGCAAAGGCCGATCCGTTCTCGCCTGCCGGCCCGATGCGCAGGATGCTCCGGTGGCCCGCGCCCTTGAACATGCTGCGCAGCATCTTGCCAGTGGAGTAGAGGTCCCTTCCCCAGAGGTAGTGGACCTCCTTCACCTCGAGATGGCGCGATCCGATGGAGATGCACGATGGCCTTGCCGCCCTGCCGGTGATGACAAGGGCGTCCAGGTCCGCGAAACGGAGCGAGAGCGCAGAACGGCCTCCGCCGTGGCTTTCCGCGTACTGGTCGTGGTAGGGCGACTTGAAGGCGCAGACCGTCTTGCTCATGAGCGGAAAGTATCCCGTCAGAGGGCCGATGGCGAAGATGAGCGGCTGGCCGGGATCGTTCCATGGCTTGTCAACATGGCCGTACTTCGAAAAAAGAAGCGCCGCGAGCCCGCTGCCGCCGGCAACGCTGTCCCTGCCCTCTATCATCACGACGCTGCCGCGGCCCGTCGCCAAGTCGACCGTGAGGACCCTGAAGTTGTCCCTGATCATGACGCACCTCCTTGCTGCGCAGGCTCTGGTGCAGCAACCTCGGTCATCTCGAGGCAGTCGTGCGGGCAGAAGGGTACGCATTGGCCGCAGTGGATGCAGACAAAGGGTTCCTGCGATGGGTCGAGATAGATGGCATCCACGGGGCAGGCCTTAGCGCACTCGCCGCAGCGGATGCAGAGGTTCCTGCGGACCACCACGCCTCCGCCCTTCCGCTGCGTGTACGCCCCCGTCGGACAGGCTGCCGCGCAGGGTGCCGGGTCGCAGGCAAGGCAGACGCGCGCCTCGAACCCGGTGGACAGGCCACCGGACGACCGGATGCGGATGCCGGCGGTGTCCCAGGAGAGCCGCTTGTGCACGATACGGCCACAGGCAAGGGAGCACGAGTGGCAGCCGATGCAGCGTTCCATGCGAGGTGTGGTCAGGATCTTCATGGCAGGCTCCTTTCGACCGGGAGCAACATTCTTTGACACTGATGACACTGAAGAAATCTATGAAGATTGAAGCTCCCTGCAGCAAGCTGCAGGGAATCTTCGATCCTCAAGGTAGTAATATTATTCTAATCGCTCGCTAACCCCGCAGCAAGCTGCGGGGAATGCGCTCACTCCTGGATTCACGATACGTCGTGAACATTGTTTATGTGTTCCTGCGATTGATCCGCACTTTATCCGGTTCTTATCCGCATTCATCCGTGTCCGGATCCGTGATGAAAAAGTAAGTTCTTACGCCCTGTGCGTCATTCCCGCCCCTGCTTTAATCATGCTGGGGCAAGCTCCGGCGGGAATCCAGGGACTCAAGTAATTCTGGATCCCCGTTTTCACGGGGATGACGAATCAAGCTGAATCGCTTCTTCGTCACTTCTTCAACTGGTCCGCGACGGCCTGCGCCGCCTTTTTTGCCGCCTCGGGATCGCCGAGATAATAGCTCCGGATCGGTTTCAGGTCGTCCTTCAGTTCGTAGACCAGGGGTATGCCGGTCGGGATGTTCAACCCGACGATCTCCGCCTCGGGCACATTGTCGAGATACTTGACCAGCGCACGGATGCTGTTGCCGTGGGCAGAGATGATCACACGCTGCCCGGACCGCACCACCGGCGCGATGGTCTCTTGCCAGTACGGCAGGAAGCGCGCTACCGTGTCCTTGAGCGATTCCGTCAGGGGAATCTCCTCGGACCTCAGGTTCGCATAACGAGGGTCCTTTCCGGGATAGCGGTCATCGTCCTTTGTGAGCGCGGGCGGCGGGATGTCATAGCTCCTCCGCCAGATCTTGACCTGATCCATCCCGTGCTTTTCCGCCGTCTCCGCCTTGTTCAGTCCCTGCAGTGCGCCGTAATGTCGCTCATTCAGACGCCAGTGGTTATGGACCGGGATCCACATCAGGTCCATTTCCTCAAGCGCGATCCAGAGCGTCTTGATCGCGCGCTTGAGCACCGAGGTGAAGGCCACATCGAAAACGAATCCTTCCTTTGCGAGAAGCCTGCCGGCCTGAACGGCCTCTTCCCTTCCCTTTTCTGTAAGCCCGACATCGGTCCATCCGGTGAACCGGTTCTCCTTGTTCCACGTGCTCTCGCCGTGGCGAAGCAATACCAGTTTCTTCATGGCGCTGTCCCTCTTCCTCCTCTAAAGAAGTCCTCGACTTGCCCTCAGATTCCGATCCGGCCTGCAGCTTCCCGCAGGACCTCCGCGCTTCGTACGAGCGCTTTCTGCTCATCATCGGAAAGGACCGGACGGAGCGTTGAGGTGATCCCTTTGCGGCCGATTATCCTTGGCAGAGAGAGTGTCGTTTCCGGGATATACTCCACGCCCACGGTCGACGCGGAGACGGTAAGCACAGCCTGTTCATCGTCTCTGATCGCACTTGCGATCCGTGCAATTCCAGCCCCGATCCCGTAGTAGGTCGCGCCTTTCCCCTGGATGATCCGGTAGCCGGCGTTCCGCACGCCGTCATCGATGCGGCCTTTCACCTCTTCGGTCACGGGACGGCCTATCTGTTCGGCAAACTGCGAGAGGGGTATGCCACCCATATTCGCGCTTGACCAGATCGGCACTTCGGAATCGCCGTGCTCCCCCAGGACATAGGCGTGGATCGAGTGAGGCGCAACGCCGAGGTGCTCTCCCAAAAGAGTACGGAACCGGGCCGTGTCGAGGATCGTCCCTGACCCGATGACTCGGCGGGGCGGGATGCCAGCGAGCTTGGCGACCACGCAGGCGATCAGGTCGACAGGATTGGAAGCGACCAGGAGCACCGCGTCCGGCGCTGCCCGCACGACCTGCGGGGTGACGCTCTCGAAGACCCTGACATTCCTTTCAAGAAGCTGCAGGCGCGTCTCATCGGGATGCTGACCGACTCCACAGGCGAGCACGACCAGGTCTGCGCCCGAGAGGTCCCCGTAGCCGCCAGCAATGACCTTGATCGGTTTGAAAAAAGGCGTGGCATGAAGGATGTCCTCCGCCTGAGCCTGTGCCAGCGACGCGTTGAGGTCGACCAGGACGATCTCGCTCACCGCGCTCGTGAGCGCCATAGCATACGCAGCCGTGCTGCCGACAAACCCGCATCCTACGATCCCGACCTTCATGTCTTTACCCGCTCTCTTAAACGTTTCCTGCCTGCACCAGTTCGATGATCTCCATCCGGTGGTTCATTTCCGGGTGTTTCGTCGATGGCCCCTCGGTCAGAACGGCGACCTTGCCATCCATGCCGTGATCGCGCACCCACTGTCTGATGCTTTGCTTTGTTCACACACCGCCTTTGTATCTCACCGCATGTCCCGCGGCTGTCCGGTCGATGCGAGCACGTTGCTCCAGAGCGCGCCCTCGGGATCGATCTTCTTTCGTTTCGATGCGGCGAGGGAGATGGGCACATGGGTGTACTGGTGGTTCCAAAAACTGACGACCATGTTCGTCCTACCGCCCATGCCTGCATGCACTGCGCTCTGCCCGAGAAGCAGACAGAAGGCCGAGTCATGGGGGTTCGCCGGGACACTCCTGATCATGTAGCTGGGATCAATGTACTTGAGGCTGATCTCCCTGCCGGCCCGTTTGAAGTGGTCCTTGATGGCGTCCCGCAGGAAAATTCCGACATCGCCGTACTTGACGTTCCCGGAAGCGTCGCGTTCCGCTGTTTTTTCCATGAGGTCCTGGCCCGCTCCTTCCGCCACGACGATCACTGCACGGCCACTCCGGTCCAGCCGCTGCTGCAGCTCGGCGAGAAACCGCTCAAGGGTGAACGGCACCTCGGGAACGAGGCAGAAGTTCACCTGGCTGTTGACCAGGACCGAGAAGGCCGCGATGAATCCCGAATCGCGGCCCATAAGCTTCACCAGCCCGATGCCGTTGCGCGCGGCATCGGTTTCGGCATTGGCGGCATAGGTCGCACGCCTCGCCTCGGTGACCGCGGTCTCGAAACCGAAGGTCGCCTGCACGAAAGAGACGTCGTTGTCGATCGTCTTCGGGATGCCGATGACACTGAGCGCCATCCCCTGCCTCACGGCTTCATCGCCGATCTTCTGCGCGCCCTTCAGCGTCCCGTCCCCGCCGATGGCAAAGAGGATGCCGACCTTGAGGTCCACCAGGGTCTTGACCATCTCCGCCGGGTCCTGGGGCCCCCGGGAGGTGCCCAGGACCGAGCCGCCCATCTCGTGGATCCGGTTGACCGCGGGAGGGGTCAGTTCGAGCGGCGTATGCCCGTACCGGCGCACGAGGCCCTCATAGCCGTAGCGGAATCCATAGACCTTCTTCACGCCGTAGTGATGGTACAGGCTCAGGACGATCGAGCGTATCACGTCATTGAGGCCGGGGCAGAGCCCGCCGCAGGTCACGATCCCGCAGGCGAGGTTCGACGGGTCGAAAAAGATCTTTTCCCGCGGCCCCGCAGCCTCCATGGACGGAGGATCGGCACACTTCTCAATCCATGCCTTCATATCCCCAAGCTGGGCGTGATAGAGCACGCGCTCGTCGTCTCCGGTGAAGCGGACGCCGGACATCGGCGACGGAATGCGGCACTCGCCAAGCCGCGGTATCGTAAAATCGAGATCACTGTCGGGCATACATGCCTCCTGACTACGAAAACGAGATGTAGGAACATGAATAAAAAATCCACATTTATCCGTTTCTTATCCGACTTGATCCGTGTCAAATGCCTTTTTTGGGTTTCATTTTGATTTTCTTCGCGTTCTTCGCGCCTTCGCGGTTCCCACAGTTCTTGACACTGCCTTACCGCGCTTCCCTGCGCCGGTCACTTCCCACAGGAGTAACCCACCGCGGAACGCGAGGGCGTTGTCCCCGGCGCGGCAGCCGGGCGGCAGCTTGTCCAGCTTGTTGACGTTGCCTCCGCCGATGACCACGTCGTCGAGATCGAGAGCGGGAATGAAACGGGAGACCACCTCCCGGACGAAAGCCCGCCATTTTCTGATACCCAGTTTCTCGAGCCCCTTGAGCCCCAGGTAGTCCTCGTAGGTTCCCTGCTTGTAGGTAAGATGTCCAAGCTCCATAGGCACCACCGTGCCATCCGCAACCAGCGCGGTGCCGAGTCCGGTCCCCAGCCCAAGGAACAGCATCGTCCCTCCCTGGTAGCTTCCCAAAGCCTGCATGGCAGCATCGTTCATAACTTTGACGGGACGGCCGAATGCGGCCTCATAGTCGAACTTGACCCAACCGCGTCCAAGGTTGACCGGTTCCGAAGCCGGCCGGTTGTCTCGGACCCGTCCAGGGTAGCCGATCGATACGGCGTCATACTTCCAGTCCTCGGTCAGCTTCAGCACTCCC
>JAFNGD010000357.1 GCA_017885365.1 Nitrospirota bacterium | reverse complement strand
ATGGGATTGAACTTGCTGTCCGGCGATGCGTGGTGCGGGTTCTCCTCGCCCACGAAGATGCCGTAGGCATAGTACCGCGCCTGCCGGATGCTGCCGCGGATGAAGTTCTTGAGATTCGGGTCCGGAAGATAGACCTTGAGCTTCCCCGACAGGACATAGTACAGCGCCCAGAGGCAGAAGTTCAGGATCAGCGCGAAGCCGAGGAAATTATGCACGTCCACGGCCGTCTTGAACGACGTCAGGTGCACCGCGTCGCGGTACCGGATCTGAATGCCCGTCAGGATCAGGCCGAAGAAGCTCCCGGCATTGATCCAGTGCCAGACCCGCACCGGCAGCGCGTGAAGGTATATGCGTTTCATGGTCTCGTCCCCCTTCCNNGCGTAGAACTGGTTCAGGGGCAGCATGACGAAGAGCGATCCGAGCGCTGCGGAATCGACGCGGTACAGCATTTCCTTCCCGTCGTTCCCTTTTACGGCGAGGGAGATGGTGGTAAAGAACTCGGAGTCTGCGGTGTGGCACCATTCGCACTGGCGCACGGCGCTGCCTTTCGGGACCAGGTAATGCGCGTTATGACTGTCGCTCAAACCGACGGTTCCGGACATTTTCACCTTCTCTTCCCTCTTGTTCAACTCCTGGTATACCTTCCAGAGCTGTTCAGGGTCGAGATGCTTCTCTTTCCGGTCGGTCGCGGACACATTCAGGGCGCCCTGCATGGCCGTGTCGGCGACCATGCCGCCGGACGCGTCATCGTTCGTCAGCCTGAGATAGATGCTTCGTTTGTACATGCCCGCAACGTGGCAGACGGTGCAGGACACGGAGTCGAAGTGCGCTTCCGCGTTCGGAAGCCATTCCTTGTGTGCGGCGAGTACTTTGGAGTGGCAGCCGAGGCAGACGCCCTTGGGCGACCGGGATGCCTCCGTGGCCTTCACCTCATGGGCGAAGTGGCAGGAGGAACAGATCGGAGCGTTGTTGCCTCCGTTCATCCTGGCCTTGCCGTGCACGCTACCCTGGTATGCCGCAAATATCTCGCTGTGGCACTTCTTGCACGGAACCCCTTCCATGGTCTGCGCCAGGGCCTTTGGGCCTACGGCATGGCTGCCATGGCAATCAGAGCAAACGGGGGCATTGCGGTTGCCCTTGGTAAGCAGGTCGAAGTGGACGCTCCCTCGGTGCTGGGCCGCCTTGTCGGAATGGCACCTTCTGCATGCCTCCGCACCAGCGATCGATACTTCGCGAATGCTGGTGAACTGGCGGTTCGGATGGTCCTGCTTCGAGAAATGGATGTGACAGTCGGTACACCCGTGCCCTTTGTGGACCGAGTGCCGGAGACCCGCTTCGCTGATAGCGAGGGAGAGCGTTTCTCCGTTGATGGAAAGGCTGAGCTGCTGGTTGTGGCAGGTGAGACAGTACTGAGTGGTAGTGAGCTTTTCTTTCTGGGTGGGGACTTTTCTGATGGAATGGGAACCATGGCAATCTGAACAGGGCGGTGCGTTCGCTTTCGTGATGGCCTTCTGATGGATCGGGTTGGCCGTCAGCTGTTCATCGGCATGGCATGTCTTGCACGCTTCAGCGACATGGAGCACGAATTCCCGTTTGCTCGCGTACTGCGAGGCGGGGTGCGTGTCCAGGGAAACATCGCTGTGGCAGCTCGTGCAGGCAAGGAAACCATGGACGGTGTTCTTGAAGTGGCTCTCGGAGACCTGTACCGAGAGCGTGCTCTTGTCCCGGAAGGTCGTTGACATGCCGGGCGTCGCATGGCAGCCCAGGCAGGTCTTGGCCTCTTCCGAGATGACCGCCTCGGAAGCGTGAATGGTACGGGGCAGGAACATCAGGGTGACGAGCAGGAACAGGAACGGAATGACGAAGGTGAACAGCAGGCCTGCGAGCGGCCCCGCGATGAACACGCCAGCGACCGGGAGCTTTACATAGGACGTTGCATCGCTGCCCGGAAGCTCGCTGTTTTTGATCGCGTCGATCCTTTCGCCGTTGGACAGGTTCCAGTACGTTCCCTTTTCAACAGATTGTCCGCCGTGAAATGTGAACATGCTTCACTACCTCCTTTCTATGAGAGTCTGAGGGCCATGCGGCCTTCAGTGGAACAGCGACCAGGAGAACGAACGCGGACCGGGCATCTTCATATTTGGGATGCACCGAGCCTGTCGTTGTTACTGGTAAGGATAGCTGATTTTTGGAAAAAGACAATAGGAAGAAATTCGTAGAGCACACTATTTTTTCTTACTAGACATTATATTGCAGAATAGTGTGGAAAGAAATGCCGGGAGAAATAAAAAAACCCGGGGACATCACCCCGGGTAACGCTATCTTTTGCCAGATCTGAGACACAACAGTTCATGCTGAAAGGTCGACAGGCCGGTAAACCGTCCGGTCAGAACACGGATCCTTCGTTCGCGTTCTTCATGATCTTATCCGGGTCCCCCTGTTTCCTGTCCCTCCGCCTCGATGTCCCGCTGTCGCCGCGTTTCGGTGCCGGGGCAGCCTTCTCGCCCGAACAGGCGCTCTGGTACTCATCATACTTCACCTTATATTCCGCGGATTCGCGCCTCAGCTGCTTCAGGCCCTCGCTCAACTGCCCGCACGCGACCGCCTTCTGCGCTCGTTCGTTCTCCGTCTGAATGGCTTCCCAATCGTGTTCTGCCTTGTGCCGGGTCCATTCATCCGTGGGCCTGCCGGAGATCACCTCGGCGTTCTCCGGATAGGCCCCCTTCTTGATCGAAGCAACGTCACGCATGAGGATGCAGATCCGCCCCGCGCTCAGCTGCGCACAATAGCTGTCCCCGGACTCCTCATAGTCCCGCCAGACGAATGAGCTGCCGTCCTTCATCAGGAAGCGGAAGCCCGCGAATTCGTCGTCGATGCCCAGCTCCTGCACCGCCCGCGAATAATCAGCCTGCCGGTCCACCTGGCCCTGGATGTCCGGTCGGGCGAGCCCCATGTCCTTCCGGAGCCGCTCGACCTCCTTTAGGGCCTGGTCCCGCTTCCGTTTCGCCTCCTCGAGTTCCCTCGTCCGCTCGCGGTCGCGGCTCATGGCCTTGACGCGCTCCGCCACCTCCTGCGGGTCAACCACGAGCTTTGCCTTGAGATAGAACTCCCTGCCGTCCCANNTTCCTGACCTCGGTCTCGCTCACCAGGTAGGTGCCCAGCTGTTCCAGGAGCGCCCGTTTCACCTCCATGAGCGCGATGGCCCGGCTCGATACTTTGCTGTCCATGTCGCCCGCCCGGTAGGTATGTTCCTTGACGAACTCGATCTTGGCAGCGCGCACTTCGGCTGCGGTCAGCAGCATGGCTGCCACAAGAATGAGGAGCTTGATCGTTCGAATGGATCTGAACATGACTCATTCCTTTCCCGGCTGTCACGGACCGGCCTCGTCTGCCCCTGCTGTGGATGGCGTGTGATAAAAAAACCCGGAAAGGATCTCCCGGGTCTAGCACTGGATCGGAATATTCTTCTCGTTACCGGTTCAGCAGCGCTGCCGCTTCCTTGGCATGGTAGGTCAGGATCATGTCCGCGCCTGCGCGTTTAATGGATGTAAGGACCTCCATCATGACCCGGTCGCCGTCGATCCAGCCGAGCTTGGCCGCGGCCTTGACCATGGAAAACTCGCCGCTCACGTTGTATGCGGCGACCGGCATATTGAACTCCTGCTTGACCTGGGAGATGATGTCCAGATACGACAGAGCGGGTTTCACCATGATGATGTCGGCGCCTTCCTCGATGTCGAGCTCGACCTCGCGCAGCGCCTCGCGGCTGTTCGGCGGGTCCATCTGGTACGAACGCCGGTCGCCGAACTCGGGGGTGGATTCCGCTGCCTCGCGGAACGGTCCATAGAAGCCGGACGCGTACTTCGCTGCATAGGACATGATGGGGATGTTCTCGAATCCCTCGTCGTCCAGGATGTCGCGGATTGCTGCGACGCGGCCGTCCATCATGTCCGACGGGGCGACCATGTCCGCGCCGGCCTTGGCGTGGGAAAGCGCTTCCTTTGCGAGGAGCTCAAGCGTCGCGTCGTTCTGGACGACCCCGTTCTTGATGACCCCGCAATGTCCGTGGCTGGTGTACTCGCACATGCAGACATCGGTGATAACCATCAGGTCGGGCAGCTTGTTCTTGATGGCCTTGATCGCGTGCTGGACGATCCCCTCGTCGGAGTAGGCCTCGCTCCCCATTTCATCCTTGCGCTCCGGGATGCCGAACAGGATCACGGCCGGGATGCCGAGACCATGCACCTCTTCGCAGTCCTTCACGAGGTTGTCGATGGACTGCTGGTAGTTGCCCGGCATGGAGCCGATCTCCTTCTTCACGCCCTTGCCGTGGGTCACGAACAGGGGGTAGATGAAGTTGTCGGGCGAGAGCGTGGTCTCACGCACCATGCGCCTGATGGTCTCGTTCGCCCGCAGCCTGCGGGGACGGTACTGGGGGAAATACATGAGGTCTCCTCAAAAAGGATGGAACGACCGGAATGTAACAGCAAATGAACACAGATAGGAAACGGAACACGAATGTCACGAATGATCTTCTTTAATAACTTCAGGTTCAGCTTCTATTCGTGTCATTCGTGGTAACGTTTTTCCTCTGCGTCCTCTGCGGTAAAAGGTTTCCGCTTTACCCGCAGGCACATCCGCCGCCGGAGCCCGAACCTGACCCGCAGCCGCCGGCCTTGGGGCCGCCGTCAGGGCCGCATCCGCAGCCGCCACCCTGGGGCGCGCCGTTCGGGAAGCCGAGTACGAATCCTTCGCCGCGCTCATCGGAGATGAAGCTGAGCTCGGCGCCGGTGAGCGACTTCGCGGTCTCGGCGTCAACATAGAGCTTGGCGCCCTTGTTCTCCACGACGGTATCGCCGTCGCCGGCCTTGTCGTCGATGGCGATCTCGAACGTCGGGCCGCTGCAGCCGCAGCCCCCGCCGCCTGTGAATACGCGAAGGCCCGCCTGGGGCATGCCCTCAGCCTTCAGGATCTCCTTGATCTTGTCTGCTGCCACATCAGTGATCGTTATCATTGCACTTCTCCTTCATTGTATATTCTTGCCACAGAGGCACGGAGACACAGAGGAGATCAAAAGTACCTTTGACACAGATAAAGGCGGATATCATTATGGTCGACGCAGATAGTTCCAAATACATCATCAGCGAAGATCATACTTTCTCAGCGTTCATCAGCGTTGAATTGTATTCTCTGAGCCTCCGAGTCTTTGTGGCGATATTCTTCAGACCTTCTTCTTGTAATATTCCACCATTGCCTCGACCAGCGCCGGAATGGTGTAGTCCTTCGGCATGATGTCCACTTTCATGCCATACTCTTCCGCGGTCTTTGCCGTTACCGGGCCGATGCAGGCCACGGCAACGCCGTTCACGAGTTTTATATACTCTTTTTGACCAAGCATTTCAACAAAATTGTGGACCG
>JAFNGD010000356.1:2855-3904 GCA_017885365.1 Nitrospirota bacterium | reverse complement strand
CGATACGGCGCGGGACTTCGACCGCCGGGGCTACACAACGCTCCAGGACTTCGTCGAGTGGGTGAAGAGCATCCGCGGATCGGAGCAGCGCGAGGCCACGGCGGACATGAACTTGCCCGGGGACAAGGGCGCGGTCAGCATCATGACCGTGCACAAGGCGAAGGGGCTTGAATTCCCCGTGGTCTTCCTGCCGGGCATGAACCAACAGCCCCGCTCGGTGACGCACGGCCCGCCCATCATCATCGAGGAAGAGGAGGGACTGCTGCGGATGGCCTCGAAGGACAAGAGCAGCCCCGCCTACGCCGAGATGTGGGCCCGTGAAAAGGGCGAACTGCAGCAAGAGCATCAGCGGCTGCTCTACGTCGCCATGACGAGGGCATGCGACCATCTGGTCATGATCGGGGCGCTGGCAACAGCGGAGACTCCGGTGAAGCAGAATACCTGGCTCCAGTATCTCCATGAAGCCATCCCCGCCCTCGGCAGGCCGGCAGGCGGGCCGGGAGCGAGAGTGCTCTGCTTCGCATATCCGGAATGGCAGGCAGGGCCGCTCGACGAGGTCGTACAGGGCCCGCTGCGTGCGGCGCAGGGGCTGCCGGAACAGCAAGTGGTAACGGACCCGGCAACGGTCCTCCAGAACATCAGCCCGCTCCCGGCATTGCACGTTGAACGATGGACAAAGGCCACCGACCACCTGGCATTGGGGAAGGAACTGACCCTCGAACTGCCCGCAACGCGGGAAGGCCGACCGGTGTCACCCCTGACCCGGGGGAGCATCAACCACCGGTGCCTCGAGGAGTACGCGACAACAGGGAACTTCGACCTTGCGTCGATCGCAAAGGAGTTTCCCGAGGTCATTGCACTCGGGCCGGAAGAGCGCCGCGCATTCCTCGTTGATGCGGAAAGGGTCCTCCGCGACCTCATGGGGAGTGAAGAACTGGCGTGGGTCTTCAAGCAGCAGCCGGGCGCATACGCCGAGCTCCCGTTCCTGTACCGCAAGGGGAACGAGATCATCAGCGGCGTCATCGACCGCCTGGTCGTCAAGGAGGGGG
>JAFNGD010000356.1:0-2815 GCA_017885365.1 Nitrospirota bacterium | reverse complement strand
TACCTGCTGTTCCTGGATAGTCGCAGGCTGGCGCTGACGGTGAAGGTGTGACAGGCCGTTTCCGCTGCGGCCTGTTCTCTGGGCAGGTGGTCTCTAATATGTACCTGTCACCTCAACTGCAGAGACCTATAAGGGTAAGTCTAACCGTATAGATCCTAAGAAGTTGTGCTTATTTAATCTTGGATTTTCTCTTGCGACGTGCAGGTTCACTCTGCATGCCGCGCTCTACCACATCCATAATGATCGACGCAAATCCTTCGGGGTCCTGCAATACCGGAAGGGCTACACCGGGCTCGACCGTGTGCGAAGGTTCCGGCTTTTTTTCATGCGCCGGAACAATTTGTATTCCCGCCCGGTATGACCTGTCTCCCCGCTGCTTGGTCCATACCAGCACGCCTTTTTTGCTCCCTCCTCTGTCGTCACGGATCACGACGAAACCCAACGCGAGGGCGCGATCGGTAACGATACCCACTCCCCCTTCGCCCCGATCGACTGCATCAGCGGTAATTTCGATCTTCTCCGGTCTTTCATAGGGGATGATGGTCATGGCGAGTTTCCCCGGCCCTTCGACCGGCTGACGCACATGGTGCCTCTGGTTCATCATAGGCCCTCCTGCATTTGATGTTCTGTGATTCGCATATTCTAATGTCGGTCCTCTCGTGAGACCGTTCATAACTATATTTAATCACCAATGCGAGCAGCCGTCAATATCGGAATTTGCAACATCTCACTTTCTTGCATATGTGCGCATGTGCGGCAGGAGCATACTTTATGCTTACTTGCTCTGCGTCAGCGCAGAATGGAGCCCTACTTTAGAACGACTCCCAGGGATAGCCGATGATGATCGTGGTCTCGATCCCTTCCCTGCCCGTCGCCACGTCCGCCCGCAGCACGATCCCGGAGGCCGTCACCATCCGGAACCCGGCGCCGTAGGACGACCGGAAGATGTTCCGCAAGTCCTCGCGCTTATCAGCGGAGCTCCCCATCTCGTAGAACAGGGCCACCTGCAGCACCGTCCGGATGTCCTTGGCAATGAAGATGTCGAAGGGATGGGCCTCTTCGGTCAAGGTCCAGCGGGCCTCAGTACCGTAAAAGACCGTATGGGCACCCAGAAAGCGGCCGTCGGGATAGGACCGGAGGCGGCTCGTGCCGCCGAGTCCTGTCGCGGTCCCGTAGGTGTTTGCGTCTTGGATGTTGCTGACGACATTCTCGCAGTCCTGCTTCTGCTCTGCCGTCAGCGTAGGATCGCTGCATTTCAGCCCCTGCTGGTTCTCGATGTCTTCCCGTTTCGTCGTGCCCTGCCGCACCACAACGGCATCGGAACGGAAGTAATTGAACAGCCAGGTGCTGTGCTTGCCGAGCGGCAGGTAGGCCGTCGCATTATACTCGATGCGATAAAAATCAGGATCACTAGATGACGCCGGCGGCGACCACCAGCGGCTCACATCCAGCCGGAAACCCTTCCGAGGATCATAGTAATCGTCGGTCAAGTCGCCCCGCAGGCCGAAACCATAGACATTGGTCCGCCACGTCTGGGAATTCTGGATGTCCAGGATGGTGTTCCCCTGGGGGTCAAGGACCTTGTCGAGCTGCGAGCCGATGCGGTATCCGCCGCCATAGACCTCGAACCGCCGGTCCAGGAACGTGGCCGTGAGCCTGCCGCCGGTAAAGCCGTAATGGTCGAACTGGAGATAGGAAAAATCATGTTCACTGCTTTGCATACCCCGCTGCTGGTAGCTCGTGATCGAGGATTTGCCGAACTGGATGGTCGTCAGGTCGAGGATGATGGTCTTGGGGACGATGTGGATGTCCGTGACCCCCAGGCCCTGGCCGGGAAGGCTGCCTCCGAGCGCGAAACCGAAGATATCGGTATAGGTCCCGCCGACGTTCATGCCGATGCCCATGACGCCGAGGCCCTCGCCCACGCCGGGGATGCTGTAGGGCATGGGGAAGACATAGTAGCCCTGGTCGTTCATGAACTGGGACTTCCGCCGGCCAGGGAAGAACGCTGCCTCATCGTCATCGGCGCAGGCGGCTTGAGCGGCCGCTGAAAGCGCGGCGACGAACAGGACGAGCGCGATCACCTTCACGGTGGTTGGTCGTGATGTCATGCGATGCCTCGGGCAGAAAAGCCGGTCTTTGTCAACAACCTGTTCAACATGCCCTTGTGCCGTCAATGCGAGGAGCCCTTCGACTTCGCTCAGGATAAACTAAGCGACGAAGCAATCCCTGCGTGCCTGCTGCCGTGACAGCAAGATTGCTTCGCTTCGCTCGCAAAGTCCCTGATAAGAGCTTTCACTGATCAGGAGAAGCACTTCCTCGCCTCAGCTGCGAGGTCCTCGGGCAGGGTGAGGATCAGCTCGGTCTGGAGCAGCTTCTGGAGGAAGTAGTCGTCGTTCCTATAATTGGGATAGAGGTTCTGGCGGTTCACGATCTTGATCATGCAGTGAAAACCGACGGCATCGCCGCCTTTGGCCGAGTAGAAGGAATAATTGAAGCTCAGGTGTCCGAGGGACTCGAACAGGGCCAGGACGCTCGAGATGCCGTCGCAGAGGTCCCGGAGGGCCCGTTCCGTAAGTTTCCCGAGGTCGCTTTCCGACTCATGGATGCCCGTGATCTCGTTGCTCCCCGTCGGAGAGAACGCGGCGATCCAGTGCCAGCCGCCCTGCCGGGCGATATACCGCTCACCGGCCCGCTTCTCCTCGTTGATGCGGTCGGCAAAATACTCGGTCCCTTTCTCGACCAGATAGCTGCCCGAAGCATACAGAAGCCTTGCGTGGTAGGAATAGGGTTTGTCTTTTTTTTTTTTCTGTTT
>JAFNGD010000355.1 GCA_017885365.1 Nitrospirota bacterium | reverse complement strand
TTCTTTTGACACACACCGGCAATCCCTCTATAATCCTTATCTATGGCTGAAAAAATAGGCATTATCGGCGCCGGTGCAGGGGGTACGGCATTGGCGCGGCTGCTCGCGGACAAGGGCCACGACGTCGCCCTCTGGATGTTCGAGAAGGACCTGGCGGAGGAGACCCAGCGCGCGCGCGAAAACCGCGCGTACCTCCCGGGTTTCGCCCTGCCCGCGAACATCACGGTCACCCCGTCCCTCAAAGAAGCGGTCCGGGACCGGCCGTACATCCTGTCCGTGGTCCCGTCGCACACGGTCCGGGTGGTATCGAATCACATGGCGCCCTTCCTCGCCAATAATGCGGTCATCGTGAGCGCCTCAAAAGGCATCGAGATCGACACCCTCCTTCCCCTTGCGGACGTGTTCCGGGAAACGCTGCCCCCGAAGTTCCATGATCGTCTCTGTTTTCTTTCAGGCCCCAGCTTCGCCAAGGAAGTGGCCCAGAAGATGCCCACGGCCGTTGCTCTCGCGTCCTACGNNACGTCATCGGCGTGGAACTGGGCGGCTCCGTCAAGAACGTGATCGCCATCGCCGCCGGCGTGCTGGAAGGCCTCGGCTTCGGCTACAACACCATGGCGGCGCTCCTGACAAGAGGCCTCGCCGAAATGACCCGCCTCGGCGTTGCCATGGGCGCCGATCCGCGCACCTTCTCGGGCCTCGCGGGCATGGGCGACCTGGTGCTCACCTGCACCGGCGGCCTTTCCCGGAACCGCACCCTCGGCGTCAGGCTCGGGAAGGGAGAGCGGTTCGAGGACATCATGAAAGGCCTCCCGACCGTTGCGGAGGGCGTCAAGACCGCCAAGGCCACGCGCGAGCTTGCCCGGAAGCATTCCGTCGAGATGCCCGTGGTCGACGAAGTCTACCGCATCATCTACGAGGGCAAGGACCCGCTGCTCGCCCTGAAGGACCTAATGAGCAGGGAGCTGAAGGGGGAGTAAGCTATTGCGGATTTTGGATTGCGGATTGCGAAATACAGAATCATACCGGAAGCGACTCCAGAGATGCATGACAATCCTCTGCACAGGGTTGTTGATCGTCCTATTCTTGTCCCAACCTTCATTTTCCGAGATCAAGGTCATCGAGGCGGAAAGCACGTACATCATGGGCGACAATGACAGCAAGGTGGACGGCCGGCGCATCGCGACCCAGGAGGCGCAGCGAAAGGCGCTGGAGCTGGCCGGGACCTACCTGGCGAGCATCACCCAGGTGAAGGAATACCGGCTCACCAAGGACCAGGTCACGGCCTACACTGCCGGTATCGTGGAGACCGAGATCATCGCCGACGAGACGCGCGGCACCCTGGACCATCCGGCGCTTTACATCAAGGCCCGGTGCAGGGTGGATACGGATGTGCTTGTGCAGCAGATCGGCCGCTACCGGGAGAGTGAGGAGCTCCGGGAACAGCTCGAATCAGCGGCGAAGGAGAAAGAAGCGCTCCGGAAAGAACGCGATACTCTCCAGAAACAGCTGGCTATGGAGCAGGACAAGGCAAAGGCCGCGGAGACGCGCAAGAAACTCGACTCGGTACTCAGCACCGAAGAAAGCATGGATGACACGAACCGGGCCTGGGTGCGGCTCTCTCCCCGGATCGATTTCTACGGCGGAAAGGAAAGCCGCCAGGAGATATCGGCATCGGACATCGACGCGTCGACTGCGGCGCTGCAAACGGCCATCGCTCGGGACCCCGGCAATGTGCGCGCACGCATTCTGCTCGCCTCGATCCATCACCAGCAGCACGATAACGCCGCTGCCGAGAGCGAGCTGCGCGCGGCGCTCCAGCGCGCGCCGAACAATGCCCTGCTGCACCTGCAGCTCGGCATTGTGCTCCGGGAGCAGGGAAAGTTCCAGGAGGCGCTCAGGGAGTTCCGCGTCATCGAACACAAGCGGCCCAACCAGCCCCAGATGCTCTTCCAGACGGGCCTCACCCATAAGGCAGCCGGGAACTGCCGGCTGGCCGTGGGCTACATGAAGCGGCTCCTGATGTACACCAAGAATAACGACCGGCCGGAGGTCGCAATGCTAAAACCGAAGGCGAAAGCGGTCATCGATGCATGCGGCGACCAGCCGGTGCCGAGGAAGAAGCGGCTGTAAGCAGAGCCGTGAGCAGCAGACCGATGCCGTCATTCCCGCGGATATTAACCCCACCCTATCCCTCCCCTTATGTTAAGGGGAGGGATAGGGTGGGGTTATCAACGGGAATCCAGAAGTCGCGAATCATCCCTGGATNNCCCGTTTGCACGGGGATGACGATCACTTGTCTATCAGTGGTTAAAATGTATTTTTTTAATATAGTATTTCCTTTGCCTCCATCTGTGTCGCTTAGAAGCGCCTACTGTTGGTCATCTGTGGTTAAAGAAGGACATCGCCTTTCATGAACGCATCCGACCTCACCAGACTGCTTGACAACGTCCGCACGGGAAAGACCACCGTGAAGGCCGCCCTCGACCGTCTCAAACACCTCCCCTTCGAGGACGTGGCCTACGCGCACATCGACCATCACCGGAGCCTGCGCCACGGCATGCCCGAGGTGATCTACTGCGAGGGCAAGACCGTCGAGCAGATCACCGGCATCGCGAAGCGCATGCTCGCGGCAGGCAGCGACATCCTCGCCACGCGGGCATCGGATGCGGCGTACAAGGCGGTGAAGAAGCTCGATAAGCGGGCGGTCTTTCACGAGTCCTCGCGGGCCATCGTGGTCCAGCGCGGAAAGAAGAAGCCCACCCGGGGCATCGTTGTGGTGCTGACCGCGGGCACATCCGATATCCCTGTAGCCGAGGAGGCCGCGGTCACAGCAGGCATGCTCGGCAGTACGGTCCAGACCGTGTATGA
>JAFNGD010000354.1 GCA_017885365.1 Nitrospirota bacterium | reverse complement strand
GCATCCTGACCGCGGGCAGCAGCGCCCGCATGGGCATGCTCACCATCGCCGCGCTCCGCGACATCCTCCTGACGGGAAGCGAAAAGGAACTGCAGGAGCGGGCGGGGAAGCACCGTGTGCGGTTCTGGCGCCTGCGGCCATCGTACATCCATTGCACCCGCGAGCACCTGAAGGAGACCTGCGGCCTTCGTCTCCGGGAACTGCTGGAGTCCTTCGATGACCCGATCGCGCGCCGGGATTTTCTGGCGAAGAACAAGGCGATCAAGGGCCTGGGCTATAAAGAAGCGAGCCACTTCCTGCGGAACATCGGTTTCCGAGGCTACGCCATCCTGGACAAACACATTGTGAACAGCCTTCGCGAGATGGGTGTGATCGGCAAGCGGCTCAAGCCGACCACCCGGAAAGGCTATCTGGCCATCGAGAAGAAACTTGCCCGTTTCGCCGACGAGATCAACATCGACATGGACCACCTGGACCTTCTGCTGTGGTCGCGCAAGACGGGGGAGATACTGAAGTAGAACCGTAGAGGGTAGGTAGTAGGTAGTATATGGTTGGTAGGGAAGAGCAAAAGGGGATCAAAGATGCGGCAAAAGGCCGGGAAATTTGAAGACCTGGAAGTATGGCAGAAGGCGCACGGGTTGGTCCTCGCAACATATAAAATTACCAAGATGTTTCCAAACGATGAGAAGTTCGGTTTAGTGTCGCAGATGCGGAGAGCTGCCGTGTCGGTCGCAGCGAATATAGCGGAAGGCTTCAAGAAGCGGGGAGCCAGGGATAAAGCGCATTTCTACAACATCGCCCCGGCGTCCTCGGAAGAGTTACGATACTATTTTACTTTGGCGAAGGATCTCGGGTATATAAGCTTAAATGATCAATTCATGCAGGAGATTGAGGCTGTCGGCAAGATGCTCAGTTGCTTGATAAGTGCGATATTAGCGCGATAATTTTCCCCCTATGCTGCCTACCATCTACTATCTACTCCGGCTTTTCATGAGAAAAGCCGATGTCTGACAAGGGCCTGAAAAGAGCGGTCATCATCGGGGCCTCGCTCGGTGCGGTCATCACGCTCGGGGCAGCAATCTCCATGGACTACGTGCTGTCCAGCTCATTGCAGGGGACATGGCGGGATGCTGCGGTCAAGGATGTGACCAAGATGTTCGGCCCTGCGTGCGGCCAGAACTGGTTCGCCGTCACCCTCGTCCTCGTCGTGGTCATGGGTTTTCTTGCCGGCTTCGGCGCCATCCTCGGCGCCATCGCGGGCACGATCATGAACCGGTTCTTCAAAATATTGCTTAAGTGAGCTCCCTCCACAGTCTCATCTCGCTCTCTCGTGACACTTTCTAGCCCGGACAAGCCAGTACGAAAAGATTGAAAGCAAAAGGCATCTCACGCAAGGCCGCAAAGGACGCAAAGGAAATCTTTAAACCCTGGTTTTAAAACCAAATGATGTGGCCTTTCTTTGCGAGCTTTGCGCCTCGCTTAGAAGCGCCTACTTTTGGTTGCGAGATACATTCCTTCCGTTTTGAGAAGAATTTCACTCCTTCGTTACTGATGGGAGCTTCCGTCACGTTCAGCGCCGGGGAGCCGTGTGCTGCTTGGCCTCCTCGAACTCACGGAAGCCCCTTCTCGATCCGATAGCGCCTGACGGTCTTGTTTCGAAGACGGTCCGCTTCAAGGCCTTTCAATTCCCCCACGCGATGGATCTTCATCATGTTCGTGCTTCCGGCGACGCCGATCGGGACCCCCGCGGTGATCACGATCACGTCGCGCTTCCTCGCCAGGTTCTTCTCCAGCATGACCGCCTCCACGCCCCGGATCATGTCGTCGGTGGTCTTCTTCGTCTTCAGGATGACCGGGATCACGCCCCAGTAGAGCGAGACCTTCCGCGCCACCCGCTCGAAGGGCGTCGGGGCGATGATGTCCGCGGCGGGCCGGTGCTTCGACACGAGGAGCGCGGTGCTGCCGGACTGGGTGAAGGTGACGATGGCGCGCGCGTGCTGCTCGGCAGCGGCCCGGCAGGCCGCATGGGCCACGCTCTCGTCCATGCCGCCGATGTGCCGGTCCGGCGGCAACGGTTCGAGGGATGTCTCCGCCTGCGCGGCGATGCGCGCCATGACGGCTATCGCCTGAACGGGATGCTTCCCGACGGCCGTCTCGCCGGAGAGCATGACGCAGTCCGTGCCGTCCAGGATGGCGTTTGCCACGTCCGACGCCTCGGCCCGCGTGGGTTGAGGGTTCTCGATCATGCTCTCGAGCATCTGGGTGGCGGTAATGACCGGTTTTTCAGCATCGTTGCAGGCGCGGATGATCAGTTTCTGGAGCAGCGGAACCTGCTCGGGTGACATCTCCACGCCGAGGTCTCCCCGCGCGACCATGATGCCGTCGGCCGCACGAATGATCGCTTCGAGATTGTTCACGGCCTCGGGCTTTTCGATCTTGGCGATGATCGGAATGTTCGCTCCGGCCCTCCGGATGAAGGAACGCGTTGCTTCGATGTCCGCAGCGGTGCGGACAAAGGACAGGGCGACGTAATCAACACCGTGCTGGATCCCGAAGAGCAGGTCGTCCTTATCCTTCCGGGAGAGGGAAGGCAGGGTGAGGCGGGCACCGGGGAGATTGACACCCTTATGGCTTTTCAGGACCCCGCCGCGGATTATCTTACACTGGAGGCCGTTCAGCACTTTCCGGACAACCCTGGCCTCAAGCCTTCCATCATCGAACAGCACCGTATCGCCTGTTTTCAGGTCTCTGGTGAGGCGGGGATAGGTGACCGGGATCACGCTGCTGGTGCCGGTGACCGCTTTCGTGGTGAGCGTCAACCTATCACCGCGCTTCAAGAGAACGCCGTCATTCTTCATCTTCCCGACGCGGAGCTTGGGACCCTGGAGGTCCTGGATGATGGCGATGGGCTTGCCGGCCTGCAGCGACGCCTGTTTGATGAGCCGGATGCGGGTGATGTGGTCCTTCCGGTCGCCGTGGGAGAAGTTCAGACGGGCCGCGTCTATGCCCGCCTTGATGAGCTTTGCGATGACCGACGGCGAACTGGACGCCGGGCCGATGGTGGCGATGATCTTGGTGCGTTTCACAGAGACCTCCCGCTGGCAAGCCTGCAGGCTGGCAAGCTTACGCTTGATCACGGTTCTACCGTGATCAGTTCATATGCCTTCGTCCCCAGACCCAACCGCTCACATTCGTCGATCTGGAGTTGCAGGGGACGAGGATTGAGCTTCGCCAGGATGTCGTCACCCGGCTTGAGCCGCGCGTCCTCTGCCGCGGACTGGGGCAGGGGAAGCGCCTTCCGGAGCAGGTCCACTGACGCCTGCTCGATGGCCACGAGGTCGTCGGAGACCAGGATGCCCTGGTCCTGGATGACCGGCACGTCGGCGATAGGCATGCAGTCGCATTCTGGCTGTATTTGAAAGAGGAAATTGACGTAGACCACCTTCTTCTTCCGGTCCGGAAAGGTCGAAAGGACCGCTGCGGCTGATTCCGCCATGCTCTTCATGAAGGTCTCGTCGTCCTGCGGCAGCGTCAAGGCCCCTTCCTGGCAGACGCGGGAGCACCGGCCGCAGTGCCAGCAGGTCTCCTGGTCATAGGTGAACTCGTTGTCCTTGAACTCGATGGAGTCGAGCGGACAGATCTCAGCGCACTGTTGGCAGCGGGTGCAGAGCCCGCTGTCCCAGACGAGCCCCTTCTCGCCGTGGCAGTGCATACCGCCCCGGCCCCTCTGCCAGCCCTGGTCGCGGTGCCGGCCGCTCACGCAGCCCATGGCCAGGTTCTTGATTGCCCCGGCATAGCCCGAGTTGATGTGCCCCTTGGTGTGCGAGCAGACCACCATGGCAGGGGCATCGTGGATCACCGAGGCCACGGCGATCTGGCCAAGCAGCGGACCGGCCTTGGTCAGTATGCTGTCCTTGCCGTACAGCCCGTCGGCCAGCACCAGCGGTGCTCCGCAGGAGAGGTGGTTCAGGCCGTTCTGATTCGCCACTTCGAGGTATTCGAGCACCTTGATGCGCACCGTGTCGGTCACGAAGGGACTGGCGCCAGTCAACTTGACGGCCTCCACGACCTTTCGGAGCATCACCGCCGGGATGATGCGGAAGGCGCCCGGCGAGCCCCAGTGGGTTTTGACGGCCACCCAGTCATTCTTTGCAAGGCGCTTCTTGAGATCGAGCTTCGCAAGCAGTGCTTCGAGCTTGCCCGGGACGCTGTCCCGGTAGTTCCAGTGGAGCGTGCGGGCCGAGGAGAAGTAAACTGTTGACATATCAACCCTCTTCCTTGATCGTCAGTCCGATCTTGTAGATCTCTTTTTTCGGCACGCCGAGGTCGTGAGCGGCTACGGCGATCGCCTCCTTCTTGGGCAATCCCCGGTGCAGGATAAGATTCTTGAGATATTCCTCGGGTGAGATGTTCATCCGGTCTGCTCCCGATGAAGTTGCCTCAACGATGATCGTGAACTCGCCCTTCATGCTGCCTGTCTCCAACTGTTTCTTGACCTCCGAGAGCGTTCCCCGGATCACCTGCTCGTGGACCTTGGTCAATTCGCGCGTGAGCACAGCCTTCCGGTCACCAAGTGCTGTTCGCATATCATCAAGGGTTTGCATGATGCGGTGGGGGGCCTCGTAGAAGATGAGGGTGCGGTCCTCCTTGACCAGTTCCTCCAGACGCTTGACCCGTGCCGTATGCTTGCTCGGTAGGAAGCCTTCGAACACGAACCGGTCTGTCGGCAGACCGGACACGGACAGCGCGGCGATGGCGGCCGTCGCGCCGGGAAGGGGGACGATTGGCACAGCCTGGGCGATGCAGAGATTAATAAGGAAGTAGCCCGGGTCGGAGATGCCGGGCGTGCCCGCATCGGACACGAGGGCCACGTTCTTTCCCTCCAGGAGCCGCGAGACCAGCACCGGCGCTTTTTCTTCTTTATTATGGTCGTGGTAGCTCGTCAGGGGAGTGTGAATATCGTACTTGGAGAGAAGCTTCTGGGTATGGCGCGTGTCCTCGGCAGCGATGACGTCCGCTTCCTTCAGTATGCGCAGCGCCCGGAGGGTGATGTCCTCGAGGTTGCCAATGGGAGTCGCCACAATATAAAGAACACCAGTTGACATAAGATTCAAGACCTTTTACCGCGAAGGCGCTAAGGATGCGAGGGAAAACAAGTCAACGTCTTGCTGCTGGTGTTAGAAACGGGAAACGTCTTTGCCTTTGCCGTCCTTCGCGCTCTTCGCGCCTTCGCGGTGAGATTCTATTTTAATAGCTCTTGTACCGGTTCGTGATCGGGAACCTTCTGTCTTTCCCCAGCCCCCGCGGCGTGATCTTGATACCGGGAGGCGCCTGGCGGCGCTTGTACTCGCTGGAATCGACGAGCCGGATCACCTTTTCCACGGTCTTCCTGTCGAAGCCCATCTTCAGGATCTCCCGGAAGTCCCTATCGTCCTCCACATAGGCCTTGAGGATCGGGTCGAGGACGTCATACTCGGGCAGGGAATCGCTGTCCTTCTG
>JAFNGD010000353.1:5096-5266 GCA_017885365.1 Nitrospirota bacterium | reverse complement strand
TGCTCGCGGAGCCGCCTGATCCGTTCCGGCACCTTTTCGGCGAACTCGGGCGTGTCCACCTTGCTGATGTGCAGAGAGAGCATCTCCTCCCTCGTATAGCCGAGGCGCGTATAAGCGGCGGGGTTCACGTCGATGAAATTGCCTTCGAGGTCAAGGATGAAGATACCGTC
>JAFNGD010000353.1:0-5010 GCA_017885365.1 Nitrospirota bacterium | reverse complement strand
GTCCGTCCGGCAGGACCACGCGCGCCTCCGCGACCATGGACGGGTTCTTCCGGTCGAGAGCCTCGATCTTCCTGATGAACTCGTCGCGGTCGTCGGGATGCATGAAGGGATAATAGGACCTCCCGAGCAGGTCCTCAGGCTTCATGTTTACGTACTTGCAGAGCGTGTCGTTCACGAAGGTGAGGATCCCGCCCGGCTGATAGCGCACCACGAACTCAGCCTGAGTGTCGACGATGGCCTTGTAGCGCAATTCGCTCGTCCGGAGCGCTTCCTCCATCTGCTTCCGCTGGGTGATATCCACGAATGCGGCGACCATGGTGTTCGGTGCGGTCTGGAACGCATGGACCTCGAACGCGCCCTGGATGACGCCTTCATGGTAGTTGACCTGTTCCGTATGCCAGGCCTTTCCCGAGGCGGCTGCTTCGCGATACCGCCGGGGCACTTCCGTCTCCTTCAGCTGGGGAAACGCCTCCTCGATCGTCTTGCCGATGAAGCTGCTGTTGTCCACGCCCAGGATAGTGTCCGCTGCGGGATTGGCGCCCATGAACACGAGCCGCCCGCCGTCCTCCAGGCGGTAGAGGTGCATCCCCACCGGGATGGACGCGATGATGCTGCGCGCCTTGGCTTCGGACTCACGAAGAGCATCTTCCGTCCGTTTTCGCTCGGTAATGTCCCTGCAGACCGTGAAGATCCTCGGTAACCCGGCCCCGCGCAGCATGGTCGCGTTGATCTCGACCGGCGTGACCCTGCCTTGGGGGCCCACATAGTCGATCACCAGGTTGCGCACCGAGCCGCTCTTCAGGCACTTCCTGATCTCGGCGGCGTTCCGCTCCAGGTCATAGGACGCCGTCCATTCCGTGACCGCTCGTCCGGCGATCTCCGCCAGGCTGTCATGGCCCGAGATCTTGACATATTCCTCATTCGCGTCCAGGACCCTGCCCTGGTCGTCGATGATGACGTAGCCGGTATTCGTCGCTTCGATCAGCAGCTTGTATTTCTCTTCGTTTTCCTTCAGCGCGTCCCCTGCCCTCCCGGAGCCGGTCGTTGCAGGTCTCGCGGGCCGCGTTCCGATCGCGGTCTTCTTCCGGGGTTCCTTCGCGCGACCTTCCTTTCCGGACTTCCTCGTGGGCTTCATACACTCCTCCTCATCTGCCCCGCCGCACCGTAAAATATTTCACCGCAGAGGTCGCGGAGGACGCAGAGAAAATCCTGAATTACCAAATTCCCCGCGTCACCCTGTCCCCGTGTCCCCGTGTCGGTTCTTACTCCACCCAGTCGGCGATGAAGATGTCCGTCTGGTGTGGCTTCTCGGGGTCCCGGTTGGATGCCCAGACCAGCTTCTTCCCGTCGGGCGAGAACAGGGGAAAGGAATCGAAGGTTGTGTTGTAGGTGATGCGCGTAAGATTCGTACCGTCGAGGTTGATGAGGTAGAGCTCGAAGTTGTGGCCGTACTGCTTGATGTCTTCACGCCAATCATCCTTATTGCTCGCGAAGATGATGCGCTTCCCGTCGGAGTGCCACGAGGGCGCGAAATTGGTCGCGCCGTTCCTGAGAAGCAGCCGCTTGTTCGAGCCGTCGTTATCCATCACCCAGAGGTCCAGCGGGAAGGCGAGGATATAGTTCTTCTCCATGCAGTCCTTCCACTGGGCCTTTTCCGCCTCACTCTCAGGATACCAGGCGCGCCAGACGATCTTGGTCCCGTCGGGCGAGAACCACGGCCCGCCGTTGTATCCCATGCGGTCCGTGAGCCGCCGCACGTTCGAGCCGTCGCTGTTCATGACATAGACGTCGAAGTTCCCCTCGCGCTGCGAGCCGAAGACGATCCGTTTCCCATCGGACGACACGACCGGCTCGGCGTCGTACTTCGGGTTTGTGGTGATGCGCGTCAGGTCCGATCCGTCAGGATTGGCCGTATAGATATCGTAGGGATAGAGCGGCCAGACGTAGCGCGCTCCCGGCGGAGCCTGCGGTTTGGGAGGACAGTCGCCGGGGACATGGCTCGTGGATGCATAAACGATGTGCTGCCCGTCGGGGAAGAAGAACGAGCAAGTGTGGGCCCCACGGTCCGGGCTCACCATGCGCTTTTCGGAACCGTCGATGTTCATGGTCCAGATCTTGTCGCAGGCATATCCTCCCCGGTTCGACTGGAAGATGAGCTTTTTTCCATCAGGGGAGAAATAGGCCTCGCCGTTGTCGCCGTCAAAGGTGAGCCGGGTCACGTTCTTCATATGGAGGTCGCGGAACCGGCCGTCCTTCGAAAGCGACTCGGCCACGGCCCCGGGCCGCGGCCCGCCGCAGGCGCAGAGGAGCAGCGCGGCAGCTGCCAGAAGAACACGTATTCGCATGCAAGGGACCCTTTCGCTCATAAGAATGATTCCATTATAATCGCGCTGGCATGATATGGCAAGTCGTGAGGGCCCGGAGGCGGTACGATACCGGCGGCCTTACAGTGATACGCGGCAGGGTGCGGCGCCGGCTCACTGCCCGGCGGTCATCAGTGCGTGCAGCTTCCTGCTCAGGTCGATGGTCTTGTAGGGCTTGACCATGACATCTCGGAACCCGTGGTCCCGGAAGTTGGCCATGATGGGGTCGTTCGAGTATCCGCTGGAGACGATGGCCTTCGCGTCAGGATCGTACTCGAGAAGCTTCCGGATCGCGTCCTTTCCTCCCATGCCGCCGGCAATGGTAAGGTCCATGATGACGACGTCGAAGGGCCGTCCGCTCTCCTTCGCCTTCCGGTAGCGCTCGATGGCCTCCCCGCCTTCATGGGCGAATTCCACCTCGTACCCGAGCTCGCCGAGGAGCTCGCCCGTGACCAACCGGACCATCTCCTCGTCGTCCATCACCAGGACCCTGCCGCTCCCCCGGACGAGGTGGTCCTGTGCGTGCTGCACGTCGGCCGCGGTCCTGTCCGACGCGGGAAGGTAGACCGTGAACGTCGTCCCGACCCCCGGTTCCGACTCGACCAGGATGTGCCCCCCGTGGTTCCTGATGATAGAATAGCTCACCGCGAGCCCGAGGCCGGTCCCCTTCTCCTTGGTCGTAAAATAGGGATCAAAGATCTTCGAAAGGTTCTCCAGCGGGATCCCGATGCCGTGGTCCGCGACCGTGAGCTTAACGTAGCGTCCCTTTTTCAGCGGAAGGTCCGCGACGCCCTTCACCTCGCTGTTCTGCAGCCCGATCTGGATGGTCCCTCCGTCCGGCATGGCCTGGCATGCGTTGATGAGCAGGTTGTTGAGGGCCTGTCCGATCTGGTTCTCATCTGCGTCAACGGACCACACCTGGTCGCCGTCGGTCAGCGAGTAGGTGATGTTCGTCCCGCTCAGGACCAGTCGCGTAGATTCGCAGACCAGCCGCTTGAGGGACAGGGCGTTCTTGATCGGCGCCCCCCCTTTCGCAAAGGTCAGGAGCTGCTGGGTCAGGCCCTTCGCTTTCAGGGCCGCTTTCTCGACCTCTTCCAGGCGCTTTCCGAGGGCATCGCCGGGCGGCAGATGCATGCGCGAAACACCGATCTGGCCCACGATCGCCGTCAGCATGTTGTTGAAGTCGTGGGCGATGCCGCCGGCCAGGATGCCGAGGGACTCGAGCTTCTGGGCCTTGAACAGCTCGTCTTCCATCCGCTTCCGGTACGTAATGTCCTCGACGACGCCGATGAAGCGCCGGGGGACCCCGTCCGCGTCACGGACCAGCGACATCGACAGGTTCGCCCACACCACGGCCCGGTCCTTCCGGACATACCGCTTCTCGAGCGTGTAGAACAGGGCCTTCCCCTGGAGCACCTTCTGGTATTCCTGCAATTCCCGCTCCCGGTCCTCGGAATGGGTGATCTCGCGGAAGGTGAGCGACCGCAGTTCCTCGGCAGAATATCCGGTGAAATCGCAGAACCTGCGGTTGACCCAGATGAACCCCCCGGCCAGAGTGCAGTCGACGATGCCGACCGCCGCCTGCTCAAAGTTGCTCCGGAAACGCGCCTCGCTGTGCCGCAGCGCGTCCTCCACCTGTTTGCGCATCAGCGCGTTCGCGAGCATCTCGCCCGCGATCCTGAGCAGGAAGATGGCGTCGTCGGACCAGGACTTCCGGATCCGGACCGAGTCAAATCCGAGGAAGCCGATGAGCCCGCGGCGGTAGACCATGGGGACGCAGACGAGAGACTGGATGGATTCCCGTTCGAACTCCCGCTTTTCCGCCGCGGCCTCCGGGGGGAGGTCGGCGACCGACGGGACGTGGAATACCTCCAGGGCCTTGATCCGCTTCGCGAACCAGGGCATGGCGGTATCGACAGGGATGTCCTGCAGCTCGTGCCTGTACGGCTCGATCCCGGCGGCGCACCACTCGTGGGTATTGCTCATCATCGCGCCGTTGCCCGAGAACTGGAAAACATAGCTCCGGTCGGCGCCGATAAACGCGCCGAGCTCCTGCAGGGCGTGATTGATACCGCTGTCGATAAGATCCGACTCGAAGTTGATGAAGTCCGTCGACAGCGTCATGATGAGCTTTTCGAAGGCGGCCCGGTAATGCAGGCTGTCCTCCGCCTGCTTGCGCTGAGAGATGTCGAAAACGAAATTCACCGAGGCCGGCCTTCCTTCCCACGTAGTCGGCGCGCCCTTCATCTCCACCCAGAGGACGCCGCCGCTCTTGGTCAGGATGCGGAAGTTGTAGACGAAGTTCATCGGCAACTCGCCTTTCAGCCGGCGAAGATGTTGCTGGTACACCATCTCGCGGTCCTCGGGATGCACGAACACCGAGAACGGCTTGCCCAGCAGTTCCCCGGCCGTGTAGCCGCCTAAAGCCACCATCCAGGGATTCACGAACTTGAGCATGCCGTCCTGCGCCACCAGGATGCCCTCGCCGGCGTTCTCCACCACCAGCCGGTACTTGGCCTCGGACTCCCGCAGCGCCCGATCGCCGTTGATGCGATCCGTGATGTCGCTCAGGAAATTGACGGTCGCCGGCCTTCCCTCCCATGTCGTGAGCGCCCCTTTATTGTCGACCCATTTTATGCTTCCGTCC
>JAFNGD010000352.1 GCA_017885365.1 Nitrospirota bacterium | reverse complement strand
GGACCTTTCGAACCAGGTCACGTGGAGTTCGTCGAATACAGCAGTGGCGACCATCAACGGTACGGGCTTTGCCACCGTCGTCAGCGCCGGCACAACAACGATCAGCGCCGCATCAGGGGGCTTGTCGGCAACTACTACCCTCACGGGGACCGTCCCGCAAATCTTACTGACCAGCCTCTCGGTGTTGCCGGCAATGCCGACAGCTGTAATTGGGGCCACGGTGCAGTTCCAGGCCTTCGGCACCTATTCGGACAACAGCACAAAGGACCTTACGAACCAGGTCACCTGGGGTTCGACGAATACAGCGGTTGCAACAATCAGTACCCAGGGCCTTGCCGCCGTCGTCGGCTCCGGCATAACGACGATCAGCGCAGCCTCGGGCGCGGTGTCGGCGAATGTAGCGCTGACCGCGTTCGGATCGGCCAACGTGCTCCTCTATGCTACGGATAATATATCGAATTACCTGCAAGTCATTGCGACCTTCAATAAGATTCGACTGGTGAGTACCGGCACAGGAGTGATCTGCGATGTGTTGTCTCCTCCTGTTACGCTCGACATTGCCAATTTAGCAAATGTCCTGCAGCTCAGCTCTTCATCAACCTGTCCGGCAGCGAAGTATAACCGGATCGACCTTGAATTTGCACAGAGCGCTCAGCTCATGGGCAGCGACGAAAGCACGTCGTCATGCCTGTTTGTGTCCTATTTGAACGACGCTGATCAGCCCAATGCGCTCCAGTGCGATCCGATGACGAATACGTGCACGCTCGCGATCCCAGGCGCAGTGCGAAGCGGTGCATTCGACCTGCTGTCAACCCAGGTGAACAAGCTGGCCCTCGATTTTGACCTGAAGAAATTCACCGTGCAAGATTTCGGAGACCCGGTGAAGTGTTCAATGACCATGAAGGTGGTGCCGCTTCACGACGCGGAGATCATTCAGAAAGGGAGCCCGGAGGTGATCGCGGGGAGTATCTCGAAACTGGATACTGTCGCACAGACGTTCACGCTCGTGAGAGGAAATGTCAACACCACCGTGAGGTATACCAATGTTGTCAATTCGAATCATCCCGGCATCGATGTCCTGCTGCAGACCGTACAGGCCAACGGCATCCGCGTCATGGTATCGAGCGCGGACCTCGGCGGCCTGAATACGAATATGGTCGTTGCATCGGAAATCGCCATCAAGCTCGAGGGGACGGTCTCGAACCTGACGAACCTGACGAAATCGGGATCAGACCGCACCTTTACGCTGACATACAATGTATCCAATGCCAGTGCAGTCGTATCCAATACCAGTGCAACAAAGACCATGACGATCCTTTCCGCTCCGCCTATCGGTAAAAAACATGGCAATCTTGTGGATAGTGCATGGGTGGCAGTGCAGCTCTACGGGTATGACAGCGCACAGGGCATGTATCTTTCGTCTCTTGTGAGTGTCCAAAAGTCTGGCACAAAAACCGAAAATTGACAGACAACCCGGTGCATCATTTCGGTTTGCATTGTTTTATACATACTGCGCATGGCATAACGACACTGGCGCTCGATGAGAATAAAACGAGGATCAGCGGCGCCGTTTCCGGCAGATCCTCCGGCGGTCATTGAGCAGATGATGATTCTCCCCCTCAAGAGCGGCATGCTGTGTCTCCGTCCACTTCCCGTTTACCTTTCCTCCCTCATAGCATATGATAAACGCCAGGACTCCGTTCATGGTAGCGTTCGAATTTCATCACAAAGAAAATTCTATGAGAGACCCTGTTCTTCTGTTATGATTTGAAAAATAGTATTTACCCGGCAAAGATGCTTATTCTTCCCAGGGGGCTATGGAAATGAAGCAGTCTCGACAGACGATACGAAGAGCAGTCAGCAGCCTGCTGATCGCCTGTGCAACGATCATGACACTGGCAGGTATTCTGTCAGCCGGAGAGACTGCGCCCGATGGCCGAGATTTAAAAACGCTGAGCATCGAAGAGCTCATGGAGATCGAGGTCCAGACGGTCGTCAGCGCGTCGCGCTACCGGCAGAAGGTAAGCGAAGCGCCTGCCTCGGTGACCATCATCACCGCGCGGGACATCCGGAAATTCGGCTACCGGACCCTGGCGGACATCCTGCGAAGCGTGCGAGGATTCTATACTACCTACGACCGGAACTATCAATATCTCGGCGTCAGGGGATTCGGAAGGCCTGGTGACAATAATACGCGCATCCTGTTGCTCGTGGACGGCCATCGGTTGAATGCCGCCATCTATGATTCTGCCGCCATCGGCACCGAGTTCGTCCTGGATGTTGACCTCATCGAACGCGTCGAGGTCAGCCGCGGACCGGGCTCATCGCTCTATGGCAGCAATGCGTTCTTCGCCGTCGTGAACGTCATCACCCGCCGGGCGAAGGATATTGGAGACGTCGAACTCTCCGCAGAAGGCGGCAGCCAAGGCACCTACAAAGGGCGCCTGAGCTACGGGGGGGCGGGTAAGAACGGTCCCGATGTTCTGCTTTCGGCGACCGGTTTCACCAGTGCCGGTGACCGTCTCTATTTCCCGGAGTTTGATCCGGGAAATCCTCTGGCAGACCCGCGGGCGGGCAATGGCGGATATGCCGACAACGGCGACTATGACCGTTTCGGGAGCGCTTATGCAAAGTACGATGTTGGGGGGCTTCAACTTGCAGCGGCCTATATCGAGCGGACGAAAGGCGCACCGACCGCGTCGTACGGCACTGATTTCAACGAGCCGGGAAACCGGACCACCGATGGCCGGGGCTACGTAGACCTGCAGTACAGCTCCCGCTTTACCGGAGGCGCGGAGCTTACCCTCCGGACCTACTACGACTGGTACCGCTATGACGCCGATTATCTCTACACCGGGACGGTGAACAAGGACCGGGCCATAGCGTCGTGGTACGGCGGGGACATCCGGCTGACCACGCGGCTTCCGAACGCTCACCGTGTCATTGTAGGGAGCGAGTACGAGGTCCGGGACCGCCAGAACCAGTACAACGCCGATGTGTCGCCTTCGGTCGTGTACCTCGATGACCATCGCAGTTCTACCGTATGGGCAGTGTACGCGCAGGACGAGATCACGGTCTCGCCGATCTTCCTGCTCTATGCGGGCGTTCGCTACGACAAGACGAGCACCTTCGGCGGAACGACGAACCCGCGCATCGCCGCGGTCATCAAACTCATCGAGAACGGCACCCTCAAGCTGCTCTATGGCAAGGCGTTCCGCGCGCCGACAGTGTACGAGCTGTACTATGCAGCGCCGCCGCAGGTGCTGAACAATCCCATCCTGCAGCCTGAACAGATCGAGACCTACGAGCTGGTCTACGAGCACGATTTCGGAAATGGTCTGCGCGCCAGCGCTAGCCGCTACCGTTACAACATCAGGAATCTCATCACCCAGACCTATGACCCGTCCAGCGGCGCCACCTCGTACCAGAACCAGGAGCGGGCCGAGGCGGAAGGGACTGAGCTTGAGGTCCAGAAGAGCTGGTCGAGCGGCGCAGACAGCAGGCTCAGCTATGCCTTCCAGAAGGCGGTTGACCCGAAGACCGGCGAGCTGCTGACCAACGCACCAAAGCATCTTGCCAAGCTGAACCTTGTCGTGCCGATCATCAAGGAACGCTTCTTTGCAGGGATCGAGGAACAGTACACGAGTCCGCGGACCACCGTTGCTGGTCAGAATACAGAGAGCTTCGCCGTGACGAACCTGACCCTGTTCGGCAGAGGCCCGCAGCGCAGGGTAGAGGCATCGTTCAGCATCTATAACGTTTTTAACAAAAAGTATGCTGACCCCGTATCAGGCGATCTGTCCCCCCTTGACAGCATACAGCAGGATGGGCGGACCTTTCGGATGAAACTGACCTATGTGTTCTAGGACCATACAGCACAGGCGCGGCATGGTCATGGTTTTCCTGGCAATGCTGCTTGCGTTCCAGGTCCCCGGGGAGAACGGGCATGCTGCGGAACGGATCGCGTCCGCTCCGGCGGAATATCAGGTAAAGGCCGCGTTCGTCTATAATTTCATCAAGTTCGTCGAATGGCCGTCCGGGGAAAGGCTTACCGGCGATACGTTCCGGGTCTGCCTCCTGGGCGAAGTGCCAACCGCGGCGTCGTTCGATGACCTGAACGGGCAGGAGGTCCTGGGCAGACGGTTGTCCGTGACCATGCTGAAGTCGCCGCAGGAGGCGCGGTCCTGTCAGGTCCTGTTCGTGGCTGCCTCCCACTCGGCCCGGCTGACGGATGTCCTCGATACCGTATCAGGAACCCCGGTCCTGACGATCGGCGACACGGAAGGATACGCGAGGCAGGGGGTCATGATCAACATGTTCCTCGAGAACAAACGCGTCCGGTTCGAGATCAACACGGAAACGGCCCGTTCCGCGGGGCTCCGGATCAGCACGAAGCTGCTCAAGCTGGCCAGCAAGGTATACGGTGCTGCGCCGGGCGGAGAGTGATATGATCGGAACACGTCCGAAGACCCTGAGACAACAACTGGTGCTCATGAACGTCGCCGCGACCGGGGTAGCGGTGCTGGTGGCGATCGTGCTGCTGTTCACCGTTGAACTGCAGACCTGGAAAAAAGCGTTCGTGCGGGACATCGGCATCAAGGCGGACATCATCGGGAACCAGTGCACGGCGGCACTCATTTTTGACGTTCCGACGGCCGCCGAGGAGGTCCTTGCCGCGCTGCGGGAGGATCCCCGGATCGAATATGCTGTTGTGTACACGAAGAAGGGCGAGGCCTTCGCCCTCTACCGCGGCCGCCGGGCGGACCCGGCGCCCCCTGCCGTTCCGCCGCCGGATGGCCACCGCTTCGGGTCGAACCACCTGGAGCTGACCCGGCCCATCCTGCTGCATGAGGATCAGCTCGGGACGATCTCGATCCGGGCGCGCCTCGATGACATCCGCGCGGCGCTCGCGCAGTACGCGGCCGTGTCCCTGACGGCGCTCCTGCTGGCCCTGGTCGTGGCGTCGGTCCTGCTCACGCGGTTCCAGCGCGCGGTCACGGGCCCCGTGACCGACCTTGCAAATCTCATGGAAGGGGTCTCCCGGGATAAGGACTACGCCCGGCGGGCGGGGGGGCAGGGGCCGGACGAGCTGGCCTCGCTGGCAAGAAGCTTCAACGAGATGCTCGCCGCCATCCAGGACCGGGACCATGAGCTGGCGCGGTCGCTGGCGGAGCTGCAGAATGCAAACCTGAAGCTCAAGGACCTCGACCGGCTAAAATCCGACTTCATCTCGACAGTGTCGCACGAGCTGCGCACACCGATCACCTCGGTGAAGGCCTTTGTCGAATTGATCCTGATCAAGCCGAACATGCCGGAGCAGCGCAAGCGGGCGCTCCTCGAGATCGTCAACGACGAGAGCGACCGTCTTTCCCGCTTGATCGGCGACCTCCTGGACCTTTCCCGGATCGAGTCGGGGAGCATGCGGTGGCGGGACGAGGAGGTCGCTCTCCGTGAGGTCATTGAGACCGCGATCTCCGGCATCGTGCCGCTGGCGCAGAAGAAGGGCCAGGCGATCGAGCGGTCGGACGAGAGCGATCTGCCCGCGCTGCGCGTGGATCGTGATCGCTTGCTCCAGGTCGTAATGAACCTCCTGTCCAATGCGGTCAAGTTCACGCCGCCGGGAGGCAGGATATCAGTGCTGACGCGCCGCACCGGGCCTCCGGACGCGATCGAGGTGTCGGTCACCGATTCGGGCCCCGGCATCCCAGCCGGAGAACTGCCGCGAATCTTCGAGAAGTTCCATCGGGCCGGGGACGTGCTGACGAACTCGGTCGAGGGGACGGGGCTGGGTCTGGCCATCTCCCGCCAGATTGTGGAGCATTACGGCGGGCGCATGTGGGCGACCAGCGAGGAGGGAAAGGGGAGCGTATTCACGTTCATGCTTCCGTACCGTGCGCTTGGCGAGGGGCGTCCCGGAATCTCTCCCTGATGAATTGTAGACAGTATGTGCGGGGCCGGGGAGAACAACTCGATGGATGAGGTTTGACTGGCAGCGAGGATGCATGCGATGTTAAAAGAGATCCGCGATGTGCGGCAGGTCCCCGGTGACGCGTGCCGGAGGTTCCTCTCTTCTGCGGACCTGGACCTCACGGTCTGGTTCGATGAACGCGATGACATCCTCGGGTTCGAACTCTGTTATGACAAGGGGCTGAACGAGAGGGCAGTGAGGTGGAATCGCGTGGAGGGCTTTCTGCATCAGAAGGTGGATGACGGGGAGAACAGACCGGGCAGGTACAAGGGCACGCCCATCCTCGTACCCGACGGGCTGTTCCCGGCGAAAAAAATATCCCGGCTGTTCCTGGACAGCAGCTGGGATATGGATCGATCTATCGCGGACTTCATCATCCGTAAGCTTTGTGAGTACCCTGAATCCAGGAGCGAGCGCATTCCCGGAAGCTTGCTGCGGGATTAGCGAGCGATGAGGATGCCGAAACTGCCTTGAGGATCGAAGATTCCTGCAGCTTGCTGCAGGAATCTTCGATAGCACCTACCGGCTCGCCGCAACGCGGACCGCCTGCGGCCCTTCCTTTCCTTGCTCCTCCAGGAACGCCACCTCGGCGCCTTCTTCCAGACGGTCGAAGGTCGGCTCGATGACGCTGTTGCGGTGGAAGTAGATCTCCCGGCCGTCGTTCGTGATGATGAAGCCATACCCGTCGAAGGGGAATATCTTGGCAACCTTGCCGCGGGGTGACTCGGCGTGGGCCTTGACGTCGCCGCGCCGCTTGCGGGAGTGCTCCTCGAGCTGGCGCTTCGCCGCGTCGAAGGCGTCCCGGACAGCGACATAGAGGTCCTCGTTCTCCATGCGGTTCACGACCAGCTCCTTGCCCGGAACAGTGATGTCGACGCGGACCGAAAAGAGCTTGCCCTGATGGTGTCTGCGCTGGGATTCCTCTACGGTGACTCTGCAGCCCATGATCCTGTCGGAGAATTGGTCCAATTTCCCTATCTTTTCACGGATCTTTGCTTCTACTGCTTCTGAATGCGGCACGTTCTTCAGCGTGATCTGGGGTGTGATCTTCATGGTGTCGTTCCTCCATCCTCTCTTTTTTCTCTCTTGTCTCTTTATTAAAAAGTAGCAGAAAACACCTGAACTGTCAAATGAGCTGTTATTGATGGGGATCGACGGCTTGACGGTGCGGTCGTGAGGGATTATCATACCCCTGAGGTCAGCGTGCGGGAGGGAGAAAATGGGGAAGGCTTATTTCAAAGTGCAGAAACAGTTCTGCGGAGAGTGTTCGCTTGCGCTCCGTCGGTTCATCGGCGGCATGGATGGCGTCATTGCCGTGGATGTGGAGCAGGGTGCGGTTGCCGTTGATTTTGACGAGCGGAAAATACCGGAAGAGCGGGTGCAGAAGCTCACGCGGGACAGCATCGAGAAGCTCGGCTACCATGTGGAAGAGGATTGAGGCATTGTCACACGGGGTGACATGCCCCGCACAGGTCCGTGGACTTCATCTGGAGCATACTGCCGAAAGTGTTCGCATGCGGGTCGTGGCAGGTGATACCGGTGACCTTGCCGTCGGCGAGCGGAAGACCTTTTACCACCATTTTCGGAACAATATCGACCTTGTGCTCCCTAGGGGCCTTGCGGTCGCGATGGCAATCGGGGCAGAGGTTCGAGAGCTTCTTCTTGAGCGCCTCCGCTTCATGTGATTAGGCCGGAAGGCGGCAGATGGCGCAGTCCTTATTGGTCGACCGCAGCTGATCGCTGGTCGTGGGCCGGCTTGTTGCCTGGCGAGCGGTCCCGGCGTATGCGGTCGAGAGCAGGAGCGAACAGCTGCGATCAGGACCGTGATTGTTCTGATGTCCATGCAAATCCTTTCGGCCTCTCGGCAATGTCCCAGGGCTTCGAACCCTGACAGTCCTTAACCAACCACCGCGCTTTCTCCCTGTCAAGCGGCACGGCGCTATTCCGGCGTTATTACAGGGCTTTTCCTTGCACAATTATTTCGGCTATGTTACTATGCCTGCCTGTATGCGGACCATTGCCGGAATCCTCTGCGCCTTCCTGATCGCTGGCCCCGTGGCAGCTGCTGCCGCGGACAAGGGGCTCACGGTCAAGGGTGTCCGGTATTTTACCTACCCCGGCCTCACGCGCATCGTGTTCGAGACCGAAGAAGCGGCGCCCTATACCCTGACGAGATCGGATGACGGGCAGACGCTCTACTTCAGCTCCTACGGGGGGCCGTTCGTCCTCAGGTCGCCGCAGCTCCCGTTGATCAACGACGGCGTGGTCAAGGGTATGGAGCTTCGCCAGGAACGGGATCACTGGTCGATCATCATCACGCTCGGCCCGGCCGCCGGCGACGTAAAGGATTTCGTTCTTCGCGGGCCCGACCGAATCGTTGTCGACGTGCTTCGGGGTGCGGTACCCGTAGCTGCGCCGGAGGCCCTGGCAGCGAAGGTTCCAGTCGTCGTGATCGATGCGGGGCACGGAGGCGCGGAGACCGGCATCGTTGCGGTCCAGGGCGTGGAGAAGGCGCTCACGCTCGACCTGGCGAACGCCCTCAGGAAGCTTCTGAAAAAGAGCGGCATGAAGATGACGGTGCTCCTCACGCGGGAGCAGGACCAGCCAATGACCCTGGACGAACGGGCGGCATTCGCCAACGCGGCCGGCGCCGTCCTGTTCGTGAGCCTGCACGCGGCGCTTGGGCAGGACGCCCGCGTTTTCATTCTTGATCCCGACGAGGGCCAGACGTCCTCGTCCCCGGGAAGTCCCTCCGATTTTCTGGGATATGACGCCATGAGCGAGCAGCAGCAGATGCTCTGGGGGGCCCAGCAGGCCAGGCACGCCCAGGAAAGCGGCAGGTTCGGCAGGAGCATGGTCCGGGCGCTGACGGCGAGCGAGGCCGCAGAGCCGGAACAGGCGCCGCTTGCCCAGCTCAAGGCCGTGGACGCGACTGCAGTACTCATCGAGACTGGCATGACAATGAACCGCGGGAAGGCAGCCGAGATCATCGCCCGGGAGATCGGACACTATGTCAGCGAGAAACGATAGGCGACTACCGGGCAGCGGAACACTGGCCGCGGTCGTTCTGGCCGCTGTCCTGCTCGCCGCCGGCATCGGAGGCTACCTCTGGCTTCGCACGGCAGGAGCGCCGCAGCCGGCACCGGTTCAGCGGCAGGAGACCGGACCGGCCGCACCGGTGGAGAAGCCGAATGAGCCGTTCATGGCGACCCTGTACCTTCCCGCAGAGGGTAGGCTCAATGCAGCGGTTGTTGCGGTCAAACGGGAGCCCGATATCCAGCTCCAGGCGCGGGAGACGATTGCCGCTGTCCTTGCAGGCGATCGGGGAGGGAAGACAGCGGTCCTGAAAGATCTGCAGCTCCGCGCCTTGTATCTCGATGCAGCAGGCACCGTCTATCTGGACCTGTTGCCTGTCGCCGCAGGCCAGAAGGAGATCCGGGCCTCGGTGCAGGAGGAGCTTCTCGCCGTCTATGCACTGGTGAACACGGTGGCCCAGAACTTCCCCGAGGTCCGCCAGGTCAGGGTCCTTGTCGACGGCAGGGAGGCCCAGACCTTGGCGGGGCACATCGACCTGTCCCGCTCGTTCGCGAAACGAATGGACCTGGTGAGGACCCAGTAAGGCGAACGGCGTTTTCACCGGAGGACGCAGAGGAAGGCAACAGACATCTCATCGGGAAAAAATTCGTCGATGCTGGTATTCGTTGGTTGTCATTATTCTTAACCATAAGATTCTGAAGGGTCGCTCATAAGAACGTATCGACTGAGATCTTCTCCGCGACCTCTGCAGTAAATGCTTTTATTCTCTCTCTAACCATGCAGAAGGCCATCGGCATATTCGATTCCGGCATCGGCGGGCTTACGGTCCTGAAAGAGCTCATGGCCGCGCTTCCCCTCGAGAACACCATCTACCTGGGCGACACGGCGCGCGTGCCCTATGGCATCCGGTCCCCCGAGACGGTGACCCGCTACAGCTTCGAGAACACGCAGTTCCTCCTATCCCAGGAGATCAAGATGCTGGTCGTGGCGTGCAACACGGCGTCGGCCATCAGCCTCGACGCGGTGAAGAAGGAGTTTCCCCTGCCGGTCATCGGCGTGCTTGAGCCCGGCGCGCGTGCGGCCGTTGCCGCCACAAGGACGAAGAAGATCGGCATCATCGGCACCGAGGCGACCATCGGCAGCGGTGCCTATGAACGGGCCATCACCAGGCTGGGCCCGGACATCCAGGTCATCAGCAAGGCCTGCCCGCTCTTCGTCCCGCTGGCGGAGGAGGGCTGGGTGGACAACGATGTAGCAGAGCTGGTGGCGGAGCGGTACCTGGCGTTCTTCCGGACGACCGGCATCGACACGCTGGTCCTGGGATGCACGCATTACCCGCTCCTCAAGAAGGTGATCGGCAAGGCGGTGGGCCCCGGCATCACGCTCATCGATTCGGCGACCGAGACCGCCAAGGAAGTCTCCGCGGTCCTCGACAAGCTCAAGTGGCAGCGTCCGGGGCAGGGCGCGGCAGAGCGGAGATATTTCGTCACCGATACTCCGGCCCGGTTCGAGAAGCTCGGCAAGCTTTTCCTGGGAGATGCTGATCTGACCGCCGAGCAGGTGAAGGTCGGAGGCGTGTGATGACCAGTGCAGCATGCGGCGTGCCGGATCCGGGTACGGGCGATTAGGATGACGGAACGGGAGGATCGAACCTCCTGCAGCCTGCTGCGGGGCGCTCAATCCACAAGACAAGGACGACCCTCATGAAGAAAGAATGTGCGTATACACTGGGCATGCTCCCCCGGTATCTTAAGGGGCATCTTTTCCTTCCCCAGCAGAAACGGGTGGAAAGCCATCTCGCGTCCTGTCCTGTCTGCCGTTCCCGGCACGACGCGCTCAGGCAGACAGACGATACCCGCGAAATCCTCCGGTACTTCGATCCGAACGAGGGCTTCGCCGGCCGGGTGAAGACAGGCTTCGCGGGGATCACGAGGCTGTTCTTCCGGCCGTTCTGGCTGGCCATGATCATCGCGGCTGCCCTGGCAGTCCAGCACTTTGTGATCAGACCATTGTTGCACGACCCGGACCTGGAAAAGCTTGACGCCGGGATCCAGCCTCAGGCGGCGGTGAAGCTCGAGACCGCAGCGGTTTCCGTCCCAACGCCGACGCCGGCTGCGTCTGAGCAAAAAAAACAAGAGCAGGCACCGGTCGCCGTTGCATCGAAGGCCGAGCCTTTCGTGGTCACCATAACGGTTGAGAAGGAGACCGAGAAGGCAAGTATCGCGCGGATCAACGAAGCCATGAAGGAGCACCCCCTGCTCACCTCGCTGCGGTTCAACGACAAGGTCCGCGAGGTTTCCGGCAGGCTCACCCCTGATGAACTGTACACCTTCTTCAGCCGAATCCAGGACGCCGGGAAGATCACTTACAAACGGTCCCGCCTGACATCGGCAGCGAAAGACGAACAGCTTCCCTTTGTCCTGAAGCTCCAGTCCGTTTCAGTTCCCCCTCGGCTGCCCCCGGAAAAGGCCGTTGAAAGCTCGGCGGCCGAGAGACCGGTACCCAAGCCCGAGGACAAGCCTGCACCGCCGTTCCCGCAGGCGCCGCAGTAGCGGTTCGCCATGTCATACCAGGAAACCATCGACTATCTTTTCGGCCTCCAGAAGCACGGCATCAAGTTCGGCCTGTCCAACAGCGTCCAGTTGATGGGGCTTATGGATAACCCTCAGCAGCGGTTCCGCTCGATCCACATCGCCGGCACCAACGGCAAGGGGTCGACGGCCGCGTTCCTGGCCGGCATGCTCAAGGAGGCGGGGTACCGTGTGGGACTCTATACGTCGCCGCACCTGGTGAGCTTTACCGAGCGGATCAGGATCAACGGCGTTCCGATCACTGAGGAGCGGGTGGTCGGCCTGGCGGAGCGGGTGCGAGCACGGTATGAGCATGTGCCGTCCGCAGAGGGCGGGCCCCTGATACCCACGTTTTTCGAGGTCACCACGGCAATGGCCTTCGCCTGCTTCGCGGAGGAGCGGGTCGACATCGCGGTGGTCGAGGCCGGGATGGGCGGACGGCTGGACTCCACGAACGTGATCGTCCCGCTGGCCTCGGTGATCACCAATATCGACCTGGAGCACACGGAGTTTCTCGGAACGACCCTCGGGCAGATCGCCGCCGAAAAGGCGGGGATCATCAAGCCGGGTGTACCGGTGGTGACCGGCGCGATCCAGCCCGAAGCCATCGCGGTAATCGAACAGCAGGCAAGGTTGGCGGGCTCACCGGTCTTCCGGATGCCGCGGGATTTCGGCGCCGAACAGATGGCTACGGGTCCTGAGCAGGGGTTCGATTACCGGGGCATCGTCGCCCGCCTGCCGCATCTTCGGATCGCCATGCTCGGCAGGCACCAGGTCGGGAATGCCTGCTTTGCGCTTGCCGCGGCAGAGTGCATTGGTAAGGCAGGCGTGACGATTTCCGAAGCCGCCCTCCGGGCCGGTCTCGCGGATGCCCTGTGGGAAGGGCGACTGGAACGGGTGGCACAGAGGCCGGACATCTACCTGGACGGCGCCCATAATCCTGCATCGGCACAGGTCCTCGCGGAGGCCCTGAGGGACCTGAAGCGGTCGTACCACCGGATGGTCCTGGTCGTTGGCATTCTGAAGGACAAGGACTACCGGGGGATCCTCGACCGGTTGGTCCCCCTGGCCGACCGGGTGGTCGTGACCCGGCCAAACTATTCCCGGGCGCTCGACACTGCGGCACTGGCAGCGGAGATCAGCGCGCTCCACCGCGACGTGGCCTCTGCAGGGTCCGTGGCGGAGGCCATTGACCTGGCCCGCCGGGAGGCCCGCGGGGACGATCTCATCATCATCACGGGCTCCCTCTATACCGTCGGGGACGCGCGGGCTATGCTCAAGCCCGGCGACGGATCGGGGCTGCTACGGGGGTTGAAGGGATGAGGGAGGACGTGCGGAGTGCGGAACGCGGAGTGTGGAGCCCACAGGACGCCATGACCAGGAGGGCGGTCCCGATCACCGTGTTTGTCCTTGCGGCGGTCCTAGCAGCGGGAACGTTATGCACCGTGTCTGCCGAGGAGCCTCCGAAAAAAAGGGTCCCGGTCAGCGTCACCGCGGACAAGCTGGACCACGACCGGGCGAACGACATCTACACCGCGGAAGGCCATGTGAGGATTGACCAGCAGGACTTACGGCTGGAGGCGGATCGGATCGTGCTGAACAACAGCACCGGCGAGGCGGTCGCTGAAGGGAACGTGTACCTCCGAGACAAGGGCGACACGGTGATGGCGGACCGGCTGGAGGTGAACCTTACCACGGGCGTCGGCTTCTTCACAAACGGCCAGCTGTACAAGAGCAAGGAGAATTTCCATCTGAAGGGCGACCGTATCGAGCGGCGCGCCGAAACCGTGTATCACGTGGAGAACGGCACCTTTACCACTTGTGACGAAGGGGGGTGGTACCTGAAGGCGCGCGAGCTCGATGTGGACCTGGCCAAGTACGCCACGGGCAGCGATGTGTCGTTCAATATGGGCGGCCTGCCGATGATGTACACGCCCTACCTCCTCTTTCCCGTCAAGCGGCAGAGCGGACTGCTGATCCCGGTCGTCGGCTACAGCAGCAGCGACGGCTTCCTTTTGAAGAACACCGTCTTCTGGGCCATCTCCGACTACCGCGACATGACGTTCACCTCCGACTACCGCGACCGGACCGGCCACGGGACTGGGATCGAATACCGGTATGTGAACTCCCGGGATTCGGCCGGCAAGGCCTATTACAACTACTTCAACAATTTCCATTCTGCAATGAACCAATGGGAGTTCCAGTTCCAGCACCGGGAGGAGTTCGCCGAGGACCTCTCGTTCCGTGCGGACATCAACCTTGTAAGCGATCAGAACTATTACCGCGACCTCGAGAAGAAACTGGAGCTGCGCGCCCGTCCGTATATCGATTCGAACGCCTTTTATGTGGAACGGTGGAACACAGCGTCGCTCTACCTCCTGGGCCAGTATTCGACGGACCTGACCCAGCCGAACAGCAAAACGGTCCAGAAGCTGCCCGAACTCCGGTACACGATCTTCGGCGAGCCGCTGGGACGGCTGGCCTACCTCCGGTTGGACGGGACGGCGACCAATTTTTCGTCCGTCGACGGAGGGAATTTGCTGCGGGCTGACTTCAAACCCGAGCTCACGACGGTGCTGAGCAGCAACGCTCTGAGCCTGACGCCCCGCATAGGAGCCCGCGCCACGTTCTATGACCGGGGAGCGACGACCATCGAACCGGTCCAGCGGACCTATACCTACGCCGGTGCGGACCTCAATGCGCGTTTCTCGAAGGTCTACGGACAGGACGGAGAGTCGGGGATCGGCCGGATCCGGCATTCCATTGAGCCGACGGTCTCGTACTCCTACATCCCCCGGATCGACCAGGGCGACTTCCCCCATCTGGACGCCGTGGAAGAAGTGCAGGAAGAGAACCTGGCGACCTTTTCCCTCATCAACAGGCTCACCGCCCGGTACAAGGACGGTGCGAACAGCCGGACCTTCGATCTCATGGTCTTTCGCCTGTCCCAGTCCTATAACCTGGGCGAGGCGCGCAACAAGGACCTCGTGAACGCGCACCCGCTCTCCGAGATCAAGGGCGAGCTTGCCGTCAAGACGCCCAAGCTGCTCACCGTGTCCGCCAACGCAAACTATAATACCTATACCGGCCGGCTTTCCTCGTCCTCCGAGAGCGTTGCGGTCAAGAGTGAGACCGTTCAGTTAGATATGACCCACCAGTACCTTCGAGATCCCCGGACCCAGTTCCTCATCACCGGGCTCGGTTTGAAACTGGACAGATGGGACCTGAAGGGCCAGGTGTGGCGCGATGTGGAGAACCGGACCATCACCCAGCGTGAGTATAAGGTCCATTACGCCTCCCAGTGCTGGGGTGTGGGGTTTTCCTATATGAACAAGCCGGGCGAGACGCAGTATCTCGTTTTACTGGACCTCAAAGGGCTCGGCGGGATGAAGTTCTAGGATGCTGCTGCTGAAGACCATGCAGTCACGGGACAGAGCGAGGAACAACGTTAATCAGGGTGATACCGATAAAGCGTTCACCCAGGAGGGAGCATGGCCGAAGAGATCGTCATCCTGATCACCGCGGGCTCGCCAGACGAGGCGGCGACCATTGCTCGAACGCTTGTCGACGAGCACCTTGCTGCCTGCGTGAACATCATCCCCGGAGTGCGCTCGTTCTTCTTCTGGGAAGGAAGGACCCAGGATGCCGTGGAGGCGCTCATGATCTGCAAGAGCAGGATGCCGCTCATGGATGCGGTCATTGCGCGGGTCAGGACGCTCCATTCGTATACCGTGCCGGAGATCATCGCCCTGCCCGTTGCGGCCGGCCTGCCGAGCTATCTTGCGTGGGTGAAGGACTCGACGAAAGGGTGATGCGGCCGCCGGCGGCGTCCCCGCCGGAGGAACAGGCCGCCTACCGCAGGGAGCGATTATGCAGGCGGACAGGACCGGGAAACAGCTCATGGCCATCTACCGCGCCCTCTTCAAGGCATATGGGCCGCAGGACTGGTGGCCCGGCGATTCGCCCTTTGAGGTAATGGTGGGGGCGATCCTCACCCAGAACGCCGCGTGGGGCAATGTCGAAAAGGCGATCACCAATCTGAAGTCGGGAGGTCCGCTG
>JAFNGD010000351.1 GCA_017885365.1 Nitrospirota bacterium | reverse complement strand
ATGCGCTCGCTCCTGGATTCAGCTCACAAAAAAAGCCTCCCGGGTCGCCGGGAGGCCTCTTGCGAAGCGTTGCCGAATCGGTCCGATCACACCATTGCCGCCAGGTCGCGGATCAGCTTCTCCGAATCCTTCCAGCCCAGGCAGGGATCGGTGACGGACCTGCCGCAGCGTCAGACGGCCATCCTATCCTTCTCCGTGCAAAATGAACACGGCCCAGTAGAACGGGCTGGGATACTTTGATTTGATCTCGTCTCTTGAAAGTCTCAACGCTTCGGCCCTGCTCTTTCCCGCCTTCAAATGTCCGTAGAACGCCTTCATATACTCAACAGCAGGCCCCGATGCCACTTCCCACAGGCTTACGACGACGCTCTTTGCTCCCGCGTGCTGGAATGCCCTCGAAAAGTTCGCGACGCCTTCACCTTCCATCATTTTGCCTTTGCCTGTCGAGCAGGCCGACAGGACCACCATATCGGCGTCGAGTCTGAATTCAAGCACTTCGCTGAGCGTTAAAAAGCCGTCATCCTTGCCCTGGTTCTCGACCTGGCCGAGGATCATGAACGGCTCTTTTATGCCTTGGACCTTGCCCGGAAGGTCGGCATGGGTCGCAAAATGAAGGTAACGGTAGTCCTTCAATGACGCCTTTCTGACATTCGTTTCGCTTGCCGAAATGTTCAAAAGCACATCCGGCGCTTCCGGCTTCATGCCGAACAGTTTTGCTATCGCTCTGACCTCTTCCTCTGTTTCAGGAAGCGGCGGGTAGGTCACGTCCTCCCACTCCCGGTCTCCCTTCGGCAGCATAGTAATTCCCCGATAGGCATATCGCGCGACATCGGTTGCGGCGATCTGCGGTGAACCGCCCTGTTTATACGCCAGGTATCTCGAATCCGACCTGTCGTACACGGGATTGCCCAGCGCGAAAAGCGGTTTCCTGGCTTCCGAGGGTTTCAGCAGCCTTGCAAGGGCAAGGGCCGTTGCGGACTGCGAATAAGTTATGGTCCGTGTATCGCCGACATAGGAACAGTCTTTATAATTCCTGCCTTCCCTTATGATAAGGGCTTCGAACGGCAACAACCCGAGTATACCGTCAGGGACCATGACGAGCTTTTCGGCATCCTTCACATCCTTCAGCGCGCCGGAGAGAAGTATCTCGTAGAGCTCCCTTGCCGCCTTTACCGAGAACGCCGTCGGCCTGTTCGTGTTCAGCGGCTCCATGAATGACCTCGCCTTATCCTCAAGCGCCTCTCTCTGAATGTCGATCCTGTGGATCCGCTGTATGCCGTCCTTCCGTATGACGAAGACGTACCCTTCTCCGCCGCTGAGGGCAAATTCGATCAGGACCTCGTCCGCCTTCAGGGAAAGCTCGCCTGCAGGCACGGGTTTGGGATATTTCAGGGCCGCATATTTGGGATACCTGGTCCTGATCTCGGATACGAGGGAGCTCAGCTCCCGATCGAGCCCTTCCTTTTGTTTTGATAGCCCGCTCAGAGCAGCCTCGCCTTTTTTGTATGCCGCCTCCCAGTTCGCATCTATCTCTGAGCGCCGTTTCAGAATGGACCCTTCCTTTTCTTTTATCCCGGCAGGGACCTCAGGCTCGTCATATCTCCTCGCGGCGCCTGCCATTGCCTCAAGGAGCGTGCGCGCCTTGGTGAGCTCCGCGAAATAGAACGCGGCCGAAGCAAGGTCTCTGCCGTAGGATTTGAACTCTTCATCTTCCCTTTCGCCGCGCAAGGCCCGCTCCGCAAGGACTGAAACGAGCAGCCGATGCGGCGTCGAGCGGCCAATGTACCCCCCGCCGGCGAAGAAACCTTCCTTATCGCCGGTCTCCTGCCTCATTTCCTCGGAGAGGGAAACCGCCATCAGCAGTTCATGGGCCGATTCTTTGAGCAGGCCCTTGCCTTTTAATGCTTGTCCGTACTGGGTATGATATTCCATGTGCCGCACCCGGTTGTCCCTCCAGACAGGGGGAGTTTCCTTTAACAGCGCCAGCGCTTCATCGTATCGCTTCAACGCAAGATATGTTTCGATCAATCCGGCATGGATAAGCTTCGTCTTTGCGATGTGCGCCTGCAGTTTTTTTCTCTCAAGGAAGATGTCCTCCGCCTCCCGGTACTTTCCCTGCCGGAGATAGACCGCGCCGATGTTATTCAGCCTCGCGGCGATGTTATGGGGATTGTTCAATTTCCTTTCTATTCCCAGGGCCTCGTTCAGATACTTCAGCGCCTGTTCGTACCGGCCGAGCCGGAATTGCTCCATGCCGATGTTGTTCAGCACGATGGCCATCTTCTCCGGCCTGTTGACCTGTCGTTCCAGGTTGAGCGATTCCTGATAAGAAGAAAGCGCCTTGTCGGACTTGCCCAATGACGCGTAGACATTTCCCATATTGTTCAGGTTCGTCGCCATGTCGGACGAGCGGTCGAGCTCCTTGTTCACCTTCAAGGACGCCTCATAGTAGGTAAGCGCCTTGTCGTATTGATTGATGTCCTTGAACAATGCTCCGATGTTGTTCAGGGTCGCGGCCATTTCGGATTTGAGATTGTTCTTCTTCTGTATGTCCAGCGCCTCTTCATAGTAGGAAAGGGCCTTGTCCTGTTCAACAAGGTCGCAGTAGAGATTCCCGATATTCCGCAGCGTTATCGCTATCTCCGGCTGAGCGTTCAGCTGACGGTTGATCTTGAGCGCTTCTTGATAGTAGGGAAGCGGCTTGTCCAGCTGTCCGAGGGCCTCGTAGACATTGCCGAGCAGGTTCAGGTTCCCCGCGACACCCCCCAGGTTCTTGATCTCCCTGTTCACCTTCAGGGATTGATCGAAATAGGACAGTGCCTTTTCATATCTGCCGAGGACCTGCAAGGTCTTTCCGGCGTTGAACAGGACAACGGCTATGCTCTCCTTGCTTTTCAGTTCCCTGAATATGGCCAATGATTCTTCATAGAGGTCCAATGCCTTCTCGTATTGATGGAATGTCCGGCTGTAGACCGCGCCGACATTGAAAAGGTTGGTTGCGATCAGGTCCCGGTTGTTTATTTTCCGCGCCGCGGCAAGAGCCTCTTCATAATATTTCACCGCCCGTTTATCATCATCCAGCGCCTCATAGACCGTCCCGATGCCGTTCAGATCCGATGCGGTACACTCAAGGTTCCCGCCGCAGAGAGGCAGCGACCGCTCGTAATATTTGAGGGCCTCGCGGTATCTGCCGGCGTTATATTCCTTTTCTCCAAGTTCCCAGAGTTTTTCGGCATCATTTTCAGCGGCGGTCACCGGGCCTGCCATGCCTGCAACGACAAGGAATGCTATCATGAGCTTCAAAGCAGAACGGGTCTTACGCACAACGTACCTCCACCAAGTTGTCCGAACCGGACTTGAACGTGCTGTGCCCGCGCAATCCTCGCTTCACTGGAGCGGGGTCAAGCGGGCATAGTGAAAATAAAATACTTCCTGACACGTCGAAGAATCCTCGCAGCTCTGCTGCGGGGTACTTCAACGCGACCATGCATCGGTCTCTTCACCGCGGTTGGTATCTTCTCATTTCATCGACATCTCGAAAGACTCGAGAACCCGCTGAAAAATGCCTTCAAGTTCCCTCTCAGCATCCGGAGGGGCCTTGTATCGCAGCACATAGAAGCCCTTTTGAGCAGGGACAACAATGTATCTTTCAACCATCGGAAATTTCCGGGGTGATATCGGCTCAGCGTATCTTCCCGAAGCCTGGTCACGCACATGGTCCTCAAATTCATAGAGCGTTCTTTCGAAGGTCTTTGCCTGTATGCCTTTGAATGGGATTTCCTTAACCGGTCCGTATCGTTCGCCTTCCTGTTCCGGTCCGCCGAACACAGGCCTCGAATGGACCTTAATGAACTGCTCTGCGCTTTTGTGCAGCCTGTTGTCCCCGGCATAGTACTTGACAGATATGGCGACCTTGTGTTCAGACCTTCTCTGATAGACCTCCATCCCGTACACCTTCGTTGCATCGCGGCTGGCATCAGGGGCTTCATACCTGCTCCATCCTTCCGGCAAAAGACATTTGAAGTACTTCCCCGGGGAGACATATTCAACAAACTTTGGGGTTCCTTCAATATCTGAAGAGGCCGTTCCCGATGCGCCGAACGCTGCAGCGATAACCGTGAGAAGGAATAAAAACGGGCGGCATATTTTCCAGCAATATCTTCTGATAACACCTGAGTTCATATTTTCGCCTTCATTGACAAGCAGGGTTGTCCTTTTCGAAGTTGCGATCAGCGGGGCCCGGTTGCAGCCGGTCTTCTTCGGGATGACCGGCGCGACCTGGGAACGACTATAGCATACTCGTTGCGGTCAAAGCGGTACTTTTCGGCGCAAAAAAGGCTTCCCCTATCGGGGAAGCCTCGCTCAGATCAGCACGTATCCTTGGTCTTTTCCTCTTTGTCCTCAGCGTCTCCGCGGTGAAACGGGATCTCCGGTCACACCATTGCCGCCAGGTCGCGGATCAGCTTCTCCGAGTCCTTCCAGCCCAGGCAGGGGTCGGTGATGGACTTGCCGTAGACGTGCTCCGTCACCTTCTGGCTGCCCTCCTCGATGAAGCTCTCGACCATGAAGCCGCGGACCATGTCCTTGAGCATCGGCGAATGCCGGCGGCTCTGCATCACTTCCATGGCGATGCGCGGCTGCTCGGCGTACTTCTTGTTGGAATTGGCGTGGTTCGTGTCCACGATGATCGTAGCGTTGGCGAGCCCGCGCTTCTTGTAGGTCTCGGCGAAGAAGATGAGGTCCTCGTAGTGGTAGTTCGGCACGGTCACGCCGTGGGGGTCCACGGCGCCGCGCAGCACNNAGTTGAGCGTCACGTCGATGTCGCCCGACGTGGGGTTCTTCATGCCCACGGGGATGTCGAGGCCGCTGCAGGTCAGCCGGTGCGCCTGGTTCTCCACGGAGCGCGCGCCCACGGCGACATAGGAGAGTACGTCCTCGAGGTAGGGATAGTTGCCGGGATAGAGCATCTCATCGGCAGCCGGGAGCCGCGATTCCTTGAGCGCCCGGAGGTGCATCTTCCGGATGGCCTTGATTCCTTCGACGATGTTCGGCTCCTCGGAGAGATTTGGCTGATGGCCCATGCCCTTGTACCCGATGCCGGTGGTACGCGGCTTGTTGGTGTAGATGCGCGGGATGATGATGATCTTGTCCTTCACGTCCTCCTGGACCTTCGCGAGCCGGCCGATGTAGTCGCAGACCGCGTCCTCGTCGTGCGCAGAGCAGGGGCCGATGATCAGGATGAACTTCTTGCTTTCCCGCGTAAAGACCTCCTTGATCTCCTGGTCGCGTTTCCGCTTGACGACCGACAGGTCCAGCGGCATCGGCTGGGCCGCCAGGATGTCCTTGGGCTGCGGGATCTCCCGCACGATTTCGAAGCTCATGTTCCTCTAACCTCCTCAGGACGCAAGATCTTTATAACAGGGCAGAACCATTTCACCGCGAAGGCGCGAAGAGCGCGAAGAAGATCGCCGGGGCTTGTTTATTTCAAGTCTTCAAATCTTAGCGACCTTCGCGTCTCGATGTGGCCTAGGGCCATGGTGGTTCAAAAATCTTGTTTCTCGGTTTTTTGCAGTATAAAAGCCCCGGCACCTCCAAGTCAAGCCCAAATCGCCGGGACTGCCCGAAAAAACGCTGGTTTTTTCTGCGCCGATATTGTATATAATGCCTGTCATGGGAAAAAGGAAAAAAGGAAGCCGTTACGACCGCATCGTCATCTGGGGGATCATCGTTTCCGTGGTTGCTATCACCCTGTTGCTCTGGGGTCCCTTCCAGAGGATGAGAAAGGCCCCCGACCGCAAGCCGCCCGTTGCCGGAAAGAAGCAGGACCGCGAAGGCCGGGAGCGCGTAATCACCGCGGTCATTGCCGTCGTGATCGACGACCTCGGCCAGGACCTGAAGCCCGCGCAGGAGGTCCTCGGCATGCCTGACCGGATCACCCTGGCGGTCATGCCCCGCCTGCCCCAGTCGAAGAAGATCGCCGAGCTGGCGCGCTCCGGCAGCAGGGAGGTCCTGGTCCACATTCCCATGGAGGCGAAGGTCCGCACTGAAAAGCGCGACGCGCCGGGAACGCTGCGGCTGGACATGACGCCCATGGAGTTCATTGCCGCCGTGAACGAGGACCTCGACTCCGTCCCCGGCGCCGCCGGCATCAACAACCACGAGGGCTCGGCCCTGACCGAGAACAAGCAGGCCATGACCTTCCTGATGTCTGAGCTCAAGTCCCGCAANNCGCGACGTGTTCCTCGACAACGACAGCGACCGTCCCGCGAAGATCCGCAAGCAATTCGATGAGTTGACCCGCTTGGCAAAGCAGAACGGCAGTGCCATCGGCATCGGCCATCCGCACCCGGCGACGATCGCCGAGCTCAGGAAGTGGCTCGCCAAGATCGACGTCGAGGGCATCGAGATCGTGCCGGTCTCGGCGCTCGTAAAATAGACCGTCGAAGAGAAAGGCGTCATTAGTCGACAGTCCGCAGTCGGAACAAAAGCACCTGCGACGATCAACCGGGGACTATCGACTGATCTTCGACTGCTTCACGACTATCCTTCCAGACTATCCTCATGCTCACCCTCGGCATAGAAACGTCCTGCGATGAGACCGCGGCAGCGGTGCTCCGGGACACCGCTGTCCTTGCGAACGTCGTCGCGTCCCAGGTCGATCTGCACGCGAAGTACGGCGGCGTGGTGCCCGAGCTCGCGTCGCGGGAACATCTACGAAACCTCGTACCAGTGGTGCGCGAGGCGCTTGACCTGGCGGGCGTGCAGATCAAGGACATCAGCCTCATCGCCGTGACCTCGGCGCCCGGTCTCATCGGCGCGCTGCTCGTCGGCGTCTCAACGGCCAAGGCCATGGCCTACAGCCTCGGCATCCCCTTCATCGGCGTGCACCACGGCGAGGCGCATATCCTTGCCGCGCACCTCGAATTCCCGGACCTCGGCTACCCCTATGTGGCGCTGCTCGCCTCGGGCGGACACACCGCGCTCTACCACGTGCAGGAGTTCGGTTCCTATCGTTTGCTGGGACAGACGCGGGATGATGCTGCGGGCGAGGCCTTCGACAAGGTGGCGAAGCTGCTCGACCTCCCCTACCCCGGCGGTCCGGTCATCGACCGGCTGGCCAAGGAGGGCGACCCGCACGCGGTCCTTTTTCCCCGGGGACAGCGGGAGGGCTACGACTTCAGCTTCAGCGGCCTCAAGACAGCCGTGCGGAACCATGTGGCGCTCTTCCGGTCCAAGGACGCGGGGCTCGATCCGAAACTGAGCGTAAAAGACGTAGCTGCGAGCTTCCAGGCTGCTGCGGTGGACACGCTGGTCGAGAAGACCGTCAAGGCGGCAAAGGAACACGGCGTGGGTTCGGTTGTGGTGGCGGGAGGCGTGGCGGCGAACAGCTCGTTGAGAAGAGAAATGCAGCGGGCCTGCGCAATGGCAGGCGTTACGCTCTATCTGCCGGGCATGGGCCTCTGCGTGGACAACGCGGCCATGGTGGCGCTGGCGGGCTATCTCCATTACCGGCGCGGAGACCGGTCGGACCTCGACCTGAATCCACGAGCAAGCGCTGCCCTGTAGTTTGCTAGGGGGGTCCAGCGAGCGATGAGAATAACGGCAACGTACCTAATGATCGAAGATTCCTGCAGCGACTCGACTGAGCTCGCCGAAGTCTTGTTGGAGGAAGCTTCAACCCGCGCGCCGGCATGGCGATCTGACGTCTTCACCGCTGCCGCAACGGGAGCAGCGGCTACGTTCTGATGCGCTTCAACAGCAGGAGGGAAAAGACGAAGTTCGGCCCCTCTTCCTTCCGCACGAGCTGGTAGAAATCGCAGACCTCGCAGTTCTTGTACTTCTGGGCAAAGGTCCCCTGCACCTCGCCCTTACAGAGCGTTCCGCTGATGACCCAGCAGGCCCTTCCCGCGTTGGTGCCCTCGTGCACATCGTCGAGGGACGTCTCCATGCTGGCGGGACACAGGCCCCTGTCCCGGACATGCGGGCCCTGGGGCTGCCTTCCGCACTTCTTATATTCCCAGCAGTTCAGCTTCCGCGTGCTCGGGGTAGTGCCCGGCTTCGCGGGTGCATCGAAGGTAGCGCTTTTCATTCTTTCCTCCCCCTGTGTGGATCATCGTCTCTGCTGCGCCCAATCTGCAGGAACAAATCCAGGAGCGAGCGCTAACCCCGCAGCTTGCTGCGGGGTTAGCGAGCGATTAGGATAAAATCTTCCCTGAGGATCGAAGCTCCCTGCAGTTTGCTGCAGGGAGCTTCAATGCCGGCCCCTTGGTCGATGTGTCCCCTCGGGGCCGGCCGGCCATCCCCATGGCGCCCGTCGTTATTGAGAACGGTTCGAACTCCGTGTCCCTGCTGTCGCCATTCTTTTCCTTCCTGCTGTTGCCTCCCCCGTGGACACCCAGGTAACGATGTACGCCCCCTATCCCTGTTTCCCACAAGAGAATGGGCCGTCTCGAGCCGCGGCTGACAGCGACAGCGCCTGAGCAACGGCTTCTCCATTTCCGTTTAACGTGAAGAAGGAGCCGGTCTTCAGCAGTTCTTCGGCCTGCGTTGAGAGCTCCTGGGACGTGGCCGATGACCCGTCCCGGTTCAGTGTCGACGATGGGCGGGAACATCGTCAATGTCGTCGTCAAGTGTTCTCATGCTCCATCACCCCCAGATCGGAAAGTGCCAGGGACAGGGTCTTATACGAAACCGGTTTCTCGAAATAGTAGTCGGCCTTAAGTTTGTACGCCTCCTTCATCACGTCGGGGCCTCCGAAGCCCGTCATGATGATGACCTTGGTGTTCCCGCTGCGCGCCTTGATGAAATCCAGGATAGCCAGGCCTTCCCGGGACAGGATACCGCCGAGGCGGATGTCGGCTATCACGGCGTCATAGGCGGCCGCATTCAGGAGCGCCATGGCCTGTTCATAGGTCTCCGCGGTATCCACCCGGACTCCCGGCCCATGCAGCATCTTTCTCATGGGAAGCAGAAATGCCACCTCGTCATCGATAAGCAGGATGTTCCTGTTCATGGATACCCCTCCCTTTGAACATGCGCTCACAGTAACCAGATGAGCAAGGGGCGTGCCATCAGGTACAAGGACCTTGAACCTCTATTATTCAATGGGTTGCGATAAGGAAGGAGTGAAAAAACGTCTCACCGATGACACAGAGGCTGTCTCATGCGTGAGACGTTATTTAATCAGATTTAATAGCCGGACAATAATTGTATCCCGTCGGGAAGGGTGAAGATGGTCACCCAGCGATGAGGTCATCACTGTGAAGCTTCCTACAGCGAGCCGCAGGGAGCCTCAACCGGACCGCAAAAAAAAGCAATGTTCTTTTTTGGGCAGCTCGGTGGCTCCGCTGTGCTAAGCATGCAGGATGCGGATCCTCATTCCCGTCGCGGTAGTGCAAATCCCGGCAGCGCTTCCCCTGCGGA
>JAFNGD010000350.1 GCA_017885365.1 Nitrospirota bacterium | reverse complement strand
AAATTTTCTCGCAACCAAAAGTAGGCGCTTCTAAGCGAGACGCAAAGGCGCAAAGAAAGAATTAACCTCATAAGAACGGTTAGCCGTAATAAAAGAATGAAAAGCAGGAACTTGATTTAAGATATCCGCATCCTGATGCTGCTACTTTCTCAAACCTCTGTCGTTGTCTTTCTTAGCGTGCTTGGCGGCTTTGCGCGAGACAGTCGTTTGCAGTAGTTATTCAACTTCCTTACGAATGAAACAAACAATATGGCCACGATCAAACGAAAATCCTTGAAGACCGCAGTTGGCAGGCGGCCGAAACCGACAAAGCCCGATCAGGACTCCCGTGCCGCCATCCTAAAATCGGCCCGAACCGTGTTCGCACACCGGGGGTTCGAGGGCGCTTCAACGCGCGAGGTGGCCGAGGTCGCCGGCGTCAATAACGCGATGATCTATTACCATTTTAGGGACAAGAACGAGCTGTACCGGGCGGTGCTTGCTGATTCGTTCACGGCCTTCGAACGCATATGGGAGCATCGGGTTTTCCGGTCGGGCGCGACCGTCAGGACAAAGATCCAAAAGTATGTCGAGGAGTTCATCCGCTTCCAGCACGCGAACGAAGAGCTGCGAAGGATCATGTCCATGGAGTTCGCCGCCTGTTCGGAGAACTATAAATGGCTCGCCGACAACTATTTTTCCCAAAGCTATGAGCGGCTGGCGAACCTCCTGAAGGAGGGCGTGCGGTCCGGTGAACTGAAAAAGCATGATCCCTCACTGGTCATTCCGAGCCTGGTCGGCATGATCATCCAGACCTTCATAACGCGACCGATGGCCGAGCATGTGATCGGGAAGAAGCTGGACCTGAACGTGAAGCGGTTCGGGAAGTTCGTCACCGCCATGTTCTTCGAGGGGCTTTGTTGTGATAAGGGAACGATACCATTCCAGCAGGGGGCGTCTTCATGAAATTACCAGCACTATCCCTGGTCCTGCTGCTTGCGTTGACCGTTTCACCGGCATCGGAAGCTGCCATGAACATCACGCTGCAGGATGCCTATGACGCCGCGCTCCAAACCTATGAGACGGTCAAGATCTCCGAGGAGTACGTTGTCCAGGGGGACAGCAGAGTGGACCAGGCGTGGAGCTACGTCTATCCACGACTGACCGCCTATGGCGCTTATACCCGCTATAACGAGACCCTTCCTCCGAACGGGGGGGCCTTCCTTTTTCAACCCCTCGGCCAGGCGCAGGCGTCTCTGGTCCTGACCCAGCCGCTCTATACCGGCGGCAGGACGCTTGCAGCTCTCCGGGCGGCAAAAACGATGCAGGAATCGAGCAGAAGCGACCTTTCTTCCACAAAACAGAACATCATGCTTGACGTTGCCGATGCATATTATGCCGTGATCAAGGCGAAGAAGATCGTTGACGTAAGCAAGGGCTCCCTCGAACGGATGGAGCGTCACAAAAAGGTCACGGAGCGCGAGGCTGCCACGCGCCGGAACAAGGCGAATGTCTCGGCGCTCCTCCGCGCCAACACCCTGGTAAGCCAGGCCAGAATAAATCTGATCATGGCCGAAGACGGCCTCAAGATCGCAAGCCAGAGGCTCAGCCTGCTCACCAGGCTGCCGGAGGACGGCGCCATTGCCGAACCACCGGCCGTTACGGTGCCCGAGGGCACGATGGGCTCCCTTCAGGAAACGGCGTTGAAGTACCGGGATGACTACACGAGCTCGAAGCTGACCACAAAAGTGGCCGTGGAGAACGTGACCATCACCCAGGGGGCCCACTATCCCCAGATCTACGCTGAAGGGGGCATGCAGTATGTGGATTCGAGCCCGTCAACGATGATGGATGCCACGACCTACTACGGCGGCGTTCGCCTGCAGATACCCCTCTTCGAGGGCGGGTTGATGAAAGCCGAGGTCTCCGAGGCCAGATCGAAGCTGCGGCAGGCGGAACTCTCCTCGGTCCTGCTCAAACGGAACATCGAGAGCGAGGTCCGGGAAGCGTATATAAACTGCCAAACATTGAGCTCTGTTCTCGCGACTGCGAAGGTCCAGTATGAGTACGCCAAAAGCAACTTTGATACGGTCGAGGGCCTCTTTTCAGAAGGCCTGGCACCGAGCCTTTCCCTGATCGATGCGCAGCAGGCCCTTTCTCTGGCGGAACGGGAACTGGTAGCCGCCACCTGGGGCCAGCAGCTGGCGATCCTGAGGCTCCAGCGGTCCATCGGCGTGCTCGGAAAACAGACGAGATCATAGGACAAGGATACCCATGAGACTTCCTGAGATATCGATCAAGCGTCCCGTATTCATGACCATGGTAGGCCTTGCGCTCATCGTATTCGGCCTGGTGGCATTCCCGAAACTTGCCCTTGATCTTTTTCCGAAGATCGACTTCCCGGTGGTGAACATCACGACGAAGCTCGTGGGCGCGAGCCCGGAGATCATGGAAGTCGACGTCACGGACATCATCGAAGAGGCCGTGAATACGATCAACGGTGTCAAGTCCATCACGTCCCGGAGTATGGAAGAATATTCCATCGTCACCGTGGAGTTCTTCCTCGAGCGCAATCTCGAACAGTCCGCCCAGGATGTGCGGGACAAAGTGGCCGCTGTCCGCAATCGGCTTCCGAAGGACACGGACCCGCCGGTGATCGAGAAGATCAGCCCCGAGGACCAGCCTATCATCTGGATCGCGGTCTGGGGCGACCGGTCCATCAGGGACATGACGCATTATGCCGACAAGGTATTGAAGCGCGACATCGAGAAGATCCCCGGCGTGGGATCGGTGACGATCAGCGGAGGACGGACACGCCAGGTCCGGTTCTGGCTGGACCGGCAGAAGCTGGACGCCGCCGCCCTGACGGCGGAGGATGTGAAGCGCGCGCTCGGCCAGGAGCACCGCGAGGTCCCCGGAGGACGGGTCGAGAATTCCCGCATGGAGTATATCGTCAAGACCAAGGGGGAATACGAGACGCCGGCCGCCTTCAATGATATGGCGATCGCGTACCGCCATGGAAGGCTGATCAAGCTCCGCGACATCGGCAGGGCCGAGGACGGCCTCGAAGATGAACGGTCGCTCACGCGCTTCAACGGCAAAACAAGCGTCGGCCTTTCGGTCAAGCGCCAATCGGGCGAGAACACGGTCGCGGTCGCGGAGCGGGTAAAGGCAGCCATTGCCGCCACCAGTCCGCCGCAGGGCATGAAACTGGACATCACCTTTGACCAGTCAAAGTTCATCCGTCGTTCCATCGAAGATGTCCAGGTCTCCCTCTGGCTCGGCGCAGGCCTGGCCGTGCTCATCATCTTTGTGTTCCTCAGGAGCGTCCGGAGCACGCTGATCAGCGCTGTGGCGCTGCCCACGTCGGTCATCGCGACCTTCGCGTTCATCCAGACCTTCGGGTTCACCCTGAACATCATGACCATGCTCGGTCTGTCGCTCTCCATCGGCATCCTGATCGACGACTCCATCGTGGTGCTCGAGAACATCTANNGGCCTGGCGGTCATGGCCACCACCCTGTCCATCGTGGCGGTCTTCGTGCCCGTGGCGTTCATGAAGGGCATCGTGGGCAAGTTCTTCTTCGAGTTCGGGATCACGGTCACGGTTGCGGTCCTGATCTCCCTGTTCGTTTCCCTGACGCTCACGCCCATGCTGACCTCGCGTTTCCTGAGCTACACCAAGAAGCACGGCAAGGTCTATATGTTCCTCGAGAGAGGGTTCGACGCGGTGTTCGGCGTCTATCGACCGCTTCTTGCATGGGCGCTCCGGAACCGCTGGAAGGTCATCGTCTTGGCCTTGGCAAGCGTCGCGGCCGGCCTCGCGCTCTTTGCCGTTCTGGGGAAGGAATTCATGCCGGCCGAGGACCAGGGACGATACATGGTCAGGCTGGAGACGCCCATCGACTATTCGCTGTTGCGCGCCGACAGCTCCATGCGGAAGATCGACGAGCAGCTCCGCCTGCGGCCGGAGATACTGAGCACCTTCTATGTCACCGGTTCCGACCTCACTCCCGATGTCAACAAGAGCAGGATCTTCGTGAATATGAAGGAGCGGAAGGACCGGCAGATCGTCCAGATCGACTCCATGAAGCAGGTCCGGGACCGGGTCTCAAAGGTCCCCGACATGAAGTCGTCGGTGGAAATGATCGCCATGGTAGGAGGCGGCATGCGGTCCGTGCCGATCCAACTCATGATCCAGGGCCGGGACCTCGACGATATTACGATGCGGACGATCGCCATCAGGGACGAGTTCGCAAAACTGCCCGGCATCGTTGATGTCGATACCTCGATCGAGACAGGCAAGCCTGAGGTCCGGGTGCACATCGATCGCGATCGGGCTGCGAACCTCGGCGTAAGCGCGGCCGCCATCGGCGCTACGGTCAATACCATGATCGGCGGGGAGATCATCGGGAAGTATAAGGACGAAAAAGAAGGCGAGCGTTATGACATCACGGCACGGCTGACGGAGGCCGAACGGGACCGGCCGTCGGCATTGGAAGCGCTCTGGGTCCGCTCGTCGACGGGCGAACTGGTGCGCATGAAGGATGTTACCCGCATCGAGACCGGGAAGGGTCCCACCCTCATCATGCACTATAACCGGCAGCGGGCCGCCACGTTGTTCGCGGGAACGGAAAAGACCAAGCCCATGGCCGAGGCCATGGCGGATCTCAACAAGATCGTCAAGAAGAACACAAGCCCTGACATTTCCACCCGGTATGTGGGCATGGCAGACGCCATGCTGGATGCCTTCAAGAACATCGCCTTTGCCCTGATCATCGCCGTGATCATGGTCTATATGATCCTGGCGTCGCAGTTCGAGAGCTTTGTCCACCCCTTCACGATCATGTTCTCGCTGCCGGTGAGCCTCATCGGCGCCATGGGGCTCCTTTTGGTCACGGGAGAGCGGATCAGCATCTTCAGCCTTATCGGCGTCATCATGCTCATGGGCCTGGTGACCAAGAACGCGATCCTGCTCGTCGACTATACCATTACGCTTCGGAGCAGGGGAATGGGGCGGGATGAGGCGCTGTTAAAAGCCGGTCCTGTTCGGCTCCGGCCGATCATTATGACCACAGCAGCCATGGTCTTCGGCATGCTGCCGACAGCCCTGAAGATCGGAGAGGGAGCGGAGTCCCGGGCACCTATGGCCATTGCGGTCATCGGTGGCCTGATCACGTCGACACTGCTAACTCTGGTGGTCGTACCGGTTATTTATACCCTGATCGATGACATGGAGAATAAGTTTAGAAAGAAAAGCGTAACTAATTGATAATAAATGATATAATCATTCATTCAATAACCTCCAGTGTTACGTGATGGTATTGGCTGCATATTTATATATGGTGGGCAGATACTTATGCTGAAACTGGGCCACATAATCTATTCAAACTGCTTCCCGGTCCATGCCGGGATCCTGACCGGGAAGGTCGCCTGTCCTTTTCCGATCGTGGAAGGTATCCCTTCCGAATTGAACCGGGCCCTCGTGGAGGGCAAGATCGATGTTTCTCCGTCGTCATCGATCGAGTATGCAACCTACCCGGGCAAGTACCGCATCCTGTCCGGCCTGTCGATCACATCCCGGAACAAGGTCATGAGCATCCTGCTCGAGAGCCGGGTCCCCCTGGACGAGTTGAACAAAAAGACCGTGGCCCTGACCACGGCATCGGCCACATCGGTCGTCCTGCTTAGGGTGATCCTTGAGCTCTTTACCGGCGTGAACCCCGATTTCATGCTGTACGAGCAGGGAGTAGAGGATCCCTACGACCAGGCGGACGCGGTCCTGACCATCGGCGACCTCGCCCTCAAGCGTTCCGTCAGTCCCCGTTTCCCTCATGCCTATGACCTCGGTGACCTCTGGCATCAGCAGACCGGCCTGCCCTTTGTGTTCGCACTGTGGCAGGTGAACTACCGGAAGACGATCGAACAGGACCTGGCACGGCTTGCCGATATTCTCACGGAGTCAAAACAGTACGGTTTGTCCCGCCTGCGCGAGCTGGCGGACGGGCACGCCGCAGGTTTCGGGATCTCTGCCGATATGCTTTTGCAGTACTGGAACTGCTTCAGCTACGACTTCGGTCCCGAGGAGCAGAAGGGGCTCCTGACCTACTACGGGTACGCGGCGGAACTGGGGGCTATCGATGCCGTGCCGGAGCTCCGGTTCTGGAAAAAGAATATATGACACTGCCTTCGCGACACAACACGCACCACGACCAGGAACATGGCCATGAACACGCGCACGGTCACTCCCACGCGGCTGCAGGGGGGAGGAAAGGCCTCCTGATCGCCCTCACGATCACCCTGTTCATGATGATCGCCGAGATCATCGGCGGTCTCCTGTCGAACAGCCTTGCCCTCCTTTCCGACGCCGGTCATATGTTCACGGACACCCTGGCCCTCGCCCTGTCGTTCTTAGCCATGAAGTTTGCTGATATGCCCGCCACGGACAGGAAGACCTTCGGGTTTTACCGCCTTGAGATCCTCGCAGCCTTCCTGAACGGGATCACCCTGGTGATCATCTCGCTCTATATCATGTTCGAGGCCTATCAGCGCATCCTGAACCCGCCCCCGGTGCAGGGGACGCTGATGCTGGCCGTCGCGGTCATCGGCCTCATCGCCAATATCTTCGGCGCCCTGTTCCTGGTCAAACACCACGAGACCAGCCTGAACATCCGCGGTGCCTTTCTGCATATCATCGGCGACGCGATCTCGTCGGTGGGCGTCATCATCGGTGGAATAGTGATCTATTACTCGGGATGGTATCTCATCGACCCGATCCTGAGTATCCTGATAGCGATCGGGATCATGATCGGTTCCTATGGGCTGGTAACCGAGTCCGTGAACATCCTCCTGGAGTCGGCCCCTGCGCATATCAACGTGGCCGCGATCGCGGCGGACATTCAAGAGCTTGACGGCGTCAAGGAAGCGTATCATATCCATGTGTGGACCATCACCTCCGGCGTCTATGCCTTGAGCGCCCATGTCGTCGTCGATGACATGCCGGTAAGCGGCAGCAGGGAACTGCTCGACGCCATCAGGCAGAGGCTTGCGGAGCGCTACAAGATCCTCCACAGCACCATTCAGTTCGAATGTGAACGGTGCGCTGAGAACGGTGCCTGTCCGCTTCCTGAGGATATAAAAAACCACCGCTAACTCCCCATATTCCTTGACTTAATTTGCCGCATTCGCTAAACTGTCGGTGCTTTTTCGGCAGCGATATCATATGAAACAAAATGTTACCGGCACGGTCCTGGTCACCGGCGGCACCGGATTCGTGGGGAGCCACCTCGTTGAGCTGCTGCTCCGCAGGGGCTACGATGTCACCTGCCTCATACGGGACCCGGCCAGGCACCGCTGGTTGAAGGGCCTGAAGGTCCGCGTGGTCGTTGGTGATTGTTCGGACCCTGGTTCGCTTGCCGCTGCGGTCAGGAATGCCGCGGTCGTGTATCATGTCGCCGGGCTTACCAAGTCGTACCGTCCGCGCGATTATTACGAGGTGAACCATATCGGCACCCGGAACCTCCTCGAGGCGTGCGGCCGTCACAACCCCGGGCTCAGGAAGTTCATCCTGGTCTCCAGTCTTGCCGCGGCCGGTCCCGCCGTTGACGGCAGGCCGGTACGGGATACCGACCTTCCGCGGCCGGTATCGGATTACGGGAGGAGCAAGCTTCTTAGCGAGGCGGAGACGCTCCGCTTCCGGGAACGGTTCCCGATCGTGATCCTCCGGCCCGCTGCGGTGTACGGCCCGCGCGATACCGATGTGTTCGAATTGTTCACGTGGGCGTCAAAGGGTCTCATCCTCGACCTACGGGGTGGGGAGCGCTTCCTGAACTGGTGCTACGTGGAGGACCTGGCCGAGGCGCTTCTGCTGGCCGGGGAACGGACGGTCCCGAGCGGCAGCAGATATTTCGTCGCCGAGGATCGGGTATATTCAACGACGGAATTCCACCAGGCGCTGCAGCGGACCGGCGGCGTGAACGCGAAGGTCATCAAGGTGCCGGTTTGGATGGGATATGCCATTGGAGCGCTGTCCGAGGCGGCCGGCGCCCTCCGAGGCAAGGCAACGATCATGAGCCGACAGAAGGTCCGGGAGGCGGTCCAGCAATACTGGACCTGCGACCTGGGCAGGACCCGTGACGATCTTGGTTTCAGCGCAGGCGTTCCGCTGGAGCAGGGACTCGAGCGCACCTGGAAATGGTACCGTGAAGCAGGTTGGGTCCGCTGATCAGGTCAGCGATATTCCTTATGGGATGAGAGGGAGGCAGTACATTGGATCTTTTTGAAAAGTGCACGAAGTACACCGCGGCAAAAGAGGTGATGGCCGCCGGATTCTATCCATACTTCCGCGTTGTGGAATCGGAGCAGAACCCCGAGGTCATGGTTGAGGGCAAGAAGATGATCATGCTCGGCTCGAACAACTACCTCGGCCTTACGAGCCACCCCAAGGTGAAGGAAGCGGCCATCGAGGCGGTGAAGAAGTACGGGAGCGGCTGCGCCGGTTCGCGCTTCCTGAACGGCACCCTTGATATCCATGTGCAGCTCGAGGAGAAATTGGCCAAGTTCTTCCGGAAGGAGAACGCCCTGACCTTCTCCACCGGCTACCAGACAAACCTCGGCATCATCTCGTCCATTGCCGGCAAGGATGACGTCATTGTCATCGACAAGCTGGACCACGCCAGCATCATCGACGCCTGCCGGCTGTCCTATGCCGATGTCAAGAAATTCAAGCACAACGACATGAACAGTCTCGAGTTCGTGCTCTCCGAGTGCGGGGACCGGGGCAAGCTCGTGGTCGTCGACGGCGTGTACAGCATGGAAGGGGACATTGCGCCGCTGCCGGACATCGTCAAAGTGTGCAAGAAGTACGGTGCGCGGCTGATGGTGGACGACGCCCACGGCGTCGGCGTGCTGGGGAAGACGGGCCGCGGGACGGCCGAGCATTTCGGGCTCGAGAAGGACGTGGACATCATCATGGGGACCTACAGCAAGTCCATGGCCTCCATCGGCGGGTTCGTGGCGGCGAGCGAGGACGTGATCCACTACATCAAACATACGTCCCGGCCGCTCATCTTCTCGGCGAGCCCTCCGCCGGCCTCGGTGGCGTCCGTCATCGCCGCCCTCGACGTCATCGATCAGGAGCCGGAGCTGAGAGAACACCTCTGGCATAATACGCACAAGATGATGAAGGCCTTCAAGAAGATGGGGTTCGACACCGGGACCTCGGAGACGCCCATCATCCCGCTGCTCATGGGCGAGATGGAACGGGCCTTCATGATGTGGAAGATCCTGAGCGATGAGGGCGTTTTCGTGAACCCCGTCGCCCCCCCGGCAACACCGCCGGGACGCTGCCTCATCCGCACGAGCTACATGGCGACCCATACCGATGCACAGCTCGACCGGGTGCTGGTCATCCTGGAGCAGGCAGGGAAGAAACTGGGTGTGATTTAAAAAGGCGGAATGAGGCCAATAGTAAAATATTACGTTGTCTGAGTAACCGCTGCTTTTCTCGTTATGGGATTGTTTGGCATCGGGTTCATAACGGGGAGTGAATACGGATTGTGGATAGGTCTTATGACTTATACCGGAATTCTCACCGCTGGTATTATCCTTCATTCCATCGCTGAGCGGTACTCTTAGTGTAGTGAGTCATAAATTACTTTATCCATGCAATTCAAATGAAATCACCCCGCCTGACCTCCCCTTCGCAAGGGGAGGGACTATTTACTGCCCCTCCTTGCCAAGGAGGGGTTGGGGAGGTGGTTCGAACCTCATGAGCGGGAAGGACTGCAATATCCCTCTTTTCAAGAAGAGAGACTGTTTAAGTAAAGAAGCGTTGGACGCATTACGCTAGCAGGAACGTATGCAGATCGAACTTATTTCCGATAAAAAGGGCCTCGGCCAGTTCATTCGGTTCCCCTGGGCCGTGTATGAGGGGAACGCGAACTGGGTACCGCCGCTCATCAGCGAGATGGAGTTCATCCTCGGCGAGCAGAACCCGTTCTTCCATCACGCCGAGGCCGCCTACTTCCTTGCGAAAGAGGGGGAAAACATCGTTGGCCGCATCGCCGCCATCATCGACCGCAATCACATCAATACGCACAACGAACAGGCGGGATTCTTCGGGTTCTACGAATGTCTTCCTGACCCCGCCATTGCCTGCGGGCTCCTGGACGCGGCATCGGCATGGCTGAAGGCGCGCGACATCGAGGTCATGCGCGGGCCCATAAACCCTTCCACGAACGACGAATGCGGGTTCCTGCTCGAAGGGTTCGATTCCCCGCCGATGATCATGATGACCTATACGCCCCGGTACTATCTTGACCACATGGAGCGCTGCGGCATGGAAAAGGCCAAGGACCTCTATGCGTATATTTCGGTAATCCCGGAGGTCTCGGCCGGCGGCAGGCTCGAACGGCTCGCCTCCGGGGTGAAGGCTCGGGTGCCCGGCCTTACGGTGCGGCCGGCGAACATGAAGGACTTCCGACGCGAGCTGGAGACCGTGAAGGACATCTACAACTCGGCATGGAGCCACAACTGGGGGTTCGTCCCCATGACCGATGAGGAGATCGAGTCCATGGCGAAGCGCCTCAAGCCGCTCATCGCGCCGGAACTGCTGATCATGGTCGAGGTGAACGGCGCCCCCGCAGCATTCTTCATGGCTGTGCCGGACTACAACCAGGTCCTGCGCCGGGTCAATGGGCGGCTGGGGCCTATCGGCATCCTGAAGTTCCTGTGGTACTCCCGGAAGATCTCCGACATCCGCGTGCTCACCATGGGGGTGAAAGAGGAATACCGCAAGAAAGGCATCGAGGGCCTGCTTTACCTCGAGTCCTTCAAAGCAGCCATGAAGAAAGGCTATGAGCGCGCAGAGATGTCCTGGGTGCTGGAGGACAACATCCTCATGCAGCGCGGCTGCGAGCTCATGGGCGGGAAACTGTACAAGAAGTACCGGATCTACGAGAAAAGGCTTTGACCAGCATAGTGCAAGGAGCATGGAGCATAGGGTTAAGTTTTTGTTTCCGTCTCTGCGCTATGCCCTCTGCCCTTTGCCGTCCCTAAACTATGAAGCATATCGGACGCAAGCTCTACCACCTCTTCGGCGGGCTCGGCCTGCTTTCGCTCTATTATCTGCTGGGCAGGCGGAACGCGCTGGTCTGCTACGGTCTCCTCGTCCTGGTCGTTCTTGCCGTCGATATCACCCGCCTTCGTGTGCCCGCGTTCAATCGGTTCATCCAGGCGCGGTTCAGCAGCTTCATCCGGAAGAACGAGGCGAACAAAATCACCGGGACGGCGCCCTATGTGCTCGGCATCGGGTTGACGCTGTTGTTCTACCGTACCGATATCGCCACGGCTGCCATCTGTTTTCTCGCATTCGGCGATGTGGCGGCGACGACCGTGGGGGAGCGGTACGGACGGACGAAGATCGTCGGTGATAAAAGCCTGGAAGGGACCCTGGCATTCGCGGTCATTGCCGTTGCCTCCGGGCTGGCGCTCCCGCTGGCCGGCATCCACCTTGCGCCCGGCCTCATCGCGGCAGGAGCGTTCGTGGCCGCGGGTGTGGAACTGGTCCCCCTGCGCGTTAACGACAACCTCGTGATCCCGCTGGTCTCAGGCGGGGTGATGGAACTGATCGCGCGGTTTGCCGGCAGTGCGTAGACACCAGGCGTAGAGCGGCGGGGCAAGGTACACGGTGAGCACCGCCAGCGCGATGCCTGCAATGACATCGATGACGTAGTGGTAGCGAAGATACACCGTGGATAGGATGAGCCCGGTCACCGCCGGCAGGAGCAGGGAGGTCAGGATCCGCTCCCGGAACTTCCGTGCGTAGAAGAGCGTCATCAGGGCGACGGCGGTATGGCCGCTCGGGAACGCATCGGTCTTGGTGTTCTCGAGGGCGTTCAGCGTTTCCTGGATGGCCGTGACAAGCGGGCCGGCCGCAAGGTCGCGGGTCTGCAGATGCGCGAGGGTGAAACGGGGGCCGACGGCAGGGACCAGCAGGTAGCCGAGGTAGGACAGGTAGAAGCAAAGGATGATGCCGAAGATCGCCTCGTCGAAGGCGGTCTCGTTCTTTTTCAGGAAGAGCACGGCGCCCAGGACAATGGCCATGGGATAATAGCTGATGTAGGCGAACTGCAGCACCGTGGTCAGCAGGGGATGGACGAACCGTTCGAGCAGGACCGTGGGGTGGTGACCCCCGAAGAGGCGGAAGTCGGCCCTGATGAGCAGGTCGTCGAAGGTCCGGAGCCAGACCCAGGGAATGATATCTCCCATGCTGTCGAACAGGACCGGGACGAACAGGACCGGCAGGAAGGCATGGAGCGTTCCCGCCAGTTTCGGAGCTTCCTGATGCGCCGCGGAGCGGGCGACGATGAGTAACGCGAAAATAAGCGCGACGAAGCGGGCGAAGAGCCAACCCGCATGGGGCAGCCGCGGCCACGCGATCAGCGTGACAACGGCCAGGAGCGCGATGAAGGCGATCGAGAGCAGGTCGACCGGTTTGAAGGTCCAGCGCATGACCTCTTATACAATACCTCCCGGGTAAATGCAACAGCATCTATGTTATACTCGAACTATGGCTAAGAGCGCCCGATCAGCCCTGCTCGTTCTCGCGATCCTGTGGCCGGCAATCAGTGCGCTTGACGATGGCCATGCAGCGGAAAAACTCTCCCTGAAGGAATGCATCGAAACGGCGCTTAAGAACCAACCGGCAATCAGGGCCGCCCGGGAGAACGTCCGCGCAGGCCAGGGCCGGGAGACCCAGGCGGCATCGCCCTATTTCCCCCAGCTTACGGCAAGTACCGGCTATTCCGAGAGCCATGCACCCCTGGGCGGGGCGTTCGGAGATAGCACAACGAAGAGCTATACCACGAGCCTGTCGATGAACCAGACGCTCTATGACTTCGGGAAGACCGGAAATGCCTATGACGCAGCGAAATTGGGTACTCTGTCGCTGGAGCGGGACGCGGACCGTATCAACCAGGAGGTCGTGCTGAACGTCAAGCAGTCCTATTACGCGCTGCTAGCGGCTAAGAAGCTCGTCGAGGTCGCCCAGAAAACGATCGAGCAGACCGAAAGCCATCTGAAACAGGCCGAGGCGTTCTTTCGCGCGGGATCAAAACCGAGATACGACGTGACGCGGGCCGAGGTGGAAGTGAACAATGCGAACCTGGGCCTGATCAACGCAAAGAACGGTGTTCGCATCAGGACGATCGCCCTGAACAACGCCATGGGGATCGACCCGGGACGGTCCACGGAGATCGTGGAAGCACTTCCCACGGTCCCGGCGCTGCCGACGCTGGAGCAGGCCCAGATCGACGCCCTGCAGAACCGTCCGGACATGAAACGGATGGAGGCTGACATCGAGGCGGCCAGGTCCCGTGTCCGGGCCGAACAATCGAATTACCTTCCGACGCTCTCGGCGAACGCAGCCTACAGCTGGGCGAACGGCAGTACCGAGATGGGACCGTTCATGGGGACGATGTTCAAGGGCGATGTCCAGAACAGCTGGAACGCCGGGATCATGTTGACCCTGCCCCTGTTCCAGGGCGGCCTGACAAAAGGCCGCGTAGCTGAGGCGCGTGGGAACATGCTTGCGATTGAAGCCCAGCGGGACGCAATGAAGCAGTCAATCCTCCTGGAGGTGAACCAGGCCTTTGCCGATCTCGAGAGCGCGGCCGCGCGGGTGGAGGTCATGGAAAAGACCCTCCAGAAAGCCCGCGAGAACCTCGACATCGCCCAGGGCAGATATAAGGCAGGGGTAGGACCCTATATTGAAGTGACGGATGCCCAGCTTTCGTCGGTCAATGCAGAAACGGACCATATCAAGGCGCTGTATGATTATCACCTTGCGATCGCGCAGCTCCTGAAGGCCATGGGCTGGAAAAGCAGCGAGTAACAGATAATGCATGTGCGGGAACCCATCCTTCTTGAAGGATCCCGCCGCACGAGGAGAATTCATCTATGCCGAAAGTCGAATCAGTGTTCAGGGTCAATCTCCCGGTCAAAGCTGTCTGGTCGTTCATGTCGGACCGGAACGAAGTGGGATGCCTGTTCCCGGGATGCAAGGGCGTCAAGATCCTGGATGAGCTGGACGCGATCTGGAAGGTGCGGGTGACCTTCGGTCCCTTTGCCCGGCTGGTGGAGCTAAAGACCCACACCACGGTGTATAAGGAATTTGAGCAGCTTTCCTGGATCGGGAGCGGAGGCGACATCCACATGTCCGGGGACGTCTTCGTCAGGAAGGTATCCGATGACGTGACCGAGGTCGTCTATCATCTGGAGGGGCATGTGACCGGGCCCTTCGCCATGCTGCAGGACATGGTGGTGGCGGAAAAGCTGCGGGAAGTGAAAAAGAAGTTCATCAAGAACATCAAGAACGAGCTCGAGTGGCAGCTTGAGGAAGGCGTGGAGAAGAAGTGATATCTCCCAGGAGCAAGAAGATCGCGTGGGCGGCAGCTGCAGTAGCAGCCGTTCTTGTCCTCATCGTCCTGATGGCCGGGAAGAAGCCGGTGGCGGTCAAGGTCGTCGAGCTGAAGCCGGGAGAGCTTCGGGTTATCGTGAATGCCACGACCACGTCGACGGTCAAGTCGGAATACGAGGTCACGCTGTCCGCACAGCGCACGGGACGGGTCGTCACGCTCCCGGTGCGGGAAGGGGACCGGGTCAAGGCCGGAGACCTGATCGCACGGCTTGATCTGACCGAAGAATCCGTCCAGTCCGAGAACGTCCTTGCCCAGAGCAGGGCCACCTATGAGGAGACGGAGAAGAACCTGAAGCGCTCGGAAGACCTCTTTCAGAGCGGCATGATCGCTCAGCAGGACCTCGACAGCGCGCGCAGAGCCTTTGAAGTAGCGAGGTCGCAGTATGCAGCCTCCCGGGACGACGTGAAGGTCAAGAAGGACTATACCATCATCAGGACGCCCTATGGCGGCGTGGTGTCGAAGAAATATACGGAGGTCGGCGAGCTGCTCCTGCCCGGGAAGCAGATCGTGACCGTCGTGGACCCAGACCGGATCTATGTGCTGGCAACCATCGATGAAGTGGACGTGGGACGGCTTCGTCTGGGGCAGCCGGTGGCCATCAGTATTGACGCGTTCTCGGGCGAGAAGTTCAGCGGCTCCATCAGGAGGATATCGCCCATCGTGAGCGGCGGAAAGCTGGAGACCCGGACCGCGGACGTGTGGATCTATTTCACCGCGAAGGACGCCAGGATCAAGCCGGGGATGTCCGCAGACATCGAGATCCTCATCACGACGCTCACGGGGGTCCTGTCCGCTCCATCCCAGGCCATTGTGGAGCGGGAGGGCAAGAAGCAGGTCTATGTCGCTGAAGGAGCGAGCCTTGCCCCCGGTGCCACGACCCATGTGCGCCTGCGGCCCGTGGAGATCGGCGAAAGCAACTGGGTCAGCACGGAGATCAGGAACGGCCTGAAGGCCGGCGAGTTCGTTGTCACCACGCCTGAAGCCGAAGGACTGAAGGACGGTGTAAAGGTGAGGATCGAGGCGGAAAAGTAAATTCCAAATCTCAAATAACAAATCCCAAATAATATTCAAACTCAAAATCACAATTTCCCAAACTATTGAATTTGGCGTTTGGTGATTGGAGCTTATTTGTAATTTGGAGTTTGCGATTTGGATTTTGTCATTCTCCATGATCGAACTCAAGAACATATCCAAAAACTACCGCATGGGCGAACTGGACATTTGCGCGCTCGACAGGGTCTCCCTTTCGGTGAGGCAGGGGGAGCTCATCGCCATCATGGGGCCGTCGGGCTCCGGCAAGTCCAC
>JAFNGD010000349.1 GCA_017885365.1 Nitrospirota bacterium | reverse complement strand
TTGAAGAGCCTGATCGCTGCATCGCGCTTCGGAGACGAGGTCCGGTCGTCGCCGCTGGCATCGCGCACGTTCCTGTCCATCCTGAACAATCCGGAGAGACTGTCCGATACCCTGGGGCTCATGAAGGACTGTAAATTCCTCGGGAGATACCTGCCGGAGTTCAGGGCCATTCAGGCTCTTGCCCGCAGGGACTTCTACCATACCTACACGGTGGACGAACACATCCTGACGGCAATCAGGGCGCTTGAAGACGTCTGGCAGGGCCGGTATCCTGCGCTCTCGACCCTGTATGATGCAATGAAACGACTGGAACGTCGCTGGCTCCTGATGCTGACGGTCCTTCTGCACGACCTCGGCAAAGCGTCCCGGACCGACCACGAGCACCGGGGGAGGGAGATCGCCGAAGGCATCCTGGGCCGTCTTGGCATCGTCGGCCAGGACCGCGACCGCGTCCTCTTCCTCATCGAGAACCATCTGCTCATGGCGGCGCTTTCCCAGCGCCGCGAGCTTTCCGATCGGAAGGTCATCTCCGAGTTCGCGCGGACGATCGGTGACGTCGACAACCTTACCATGCTGTACCTCCTTACGTACGCGGACCTCTCTGCCGTGAGCCCTGCGGCATGGACAACCTGGAAAGCGGCTCTCCTGCAGGACCTCTATCTCCGGACGCTCAAGTATTTCGAGCAGGCGGGAATGGCTGAGGATGAGGTCCAGATCCGCGCTGCAGCCGCATCCCGGCATCTCGCGGAGGCGGCGCAGGGATCATTCTCCGACGGCGAGGTACGCTGTTTCATCGATGCCATGCCCGTCCATTACCTCATTACCACATCCGTGAAGAAACAGCTGGAGCACCTCGGCATGGTACGGCGTCTCGCAGAGGAAAAGCTGGTCATCACGCACCGGCACCGGCCTGACCGGGGCTACACGGAACTGACGGTCTGCGCCTACGACGCATACGGCATGTTCTACCGGACGGCGGGGACCATTGCCTCCCAGAACCTCAACATCCTGCGAGCGCAGGTATACACAGCCCGGAACGGCATCATGATCGATTCATTCCAGATAACCGATGCCGAGGGCAAGATCACGGAGTACGAAGACGTCTGGAGGACCGTGACCGTCCTGCTTCGCGACGTGCTCATCGGTGAGCGCAGGCCTCCGGAACCCCGTCCGTCGGCGTTCGCTCGCGACGTTGCTGCAGTCGTCCCGGTCTCCGTTGAATTCGACAACGATACCTCGGATACCCTGACCATCATCGACATCTCGGCCCGCGACCGGGTCGGACTCCTGTACCGTATTACCAAGACCTTGTACGACCTGAACCTCGATATCGCTTCCGCTAAGATCGTCACGGAGGGCGTCCGGGTCACTGACGCGTTCTATATCAGCGACCTGTTCCGGACAAAGATCACCGACCCGGAACGGCTCGCGAAGATCAGGGACTCTCTGTTGAAGGCGCTGCAGTAACGGACCTATTGCTGAGCGGATCAGTGAATCCANNAATCCAAAAACGAGCGTAAGCCCCGCTGCTTGCTGCGGTGTTAACGAGCGATGAGGATGAACATACTACTCTGGTGACCGAAGATTCCCTTCCGCCTGCTCCCGGGAGCTTCAACGGATCAAGGCCGGACCGACCGGGAACGATTATTGTAACGCACTGTTTTGTCCATGAAAAAGACCGCACTTATCATATCCCTTGTCGTCTTTGTCCTGTTCGCAGGACTCTGGACCTACGTCCAGAGCGATGCGTTCGCTATCAGGATCCGGCCACTTATCATCGCTCCCCTCCAGGAGGTCCTGGGGCCCGGTGCATCGATCGGACGGATCAAGGCGAGCCTCCTGCCGCTCTATCTCGAGGTCCGGGACATGACCATTCCTTCGTCGGAAAACCGAGAAGCGGTCGCTGTCCGCAGGGTCCGTTTGTACCTCAATCCCTTTCCGCTCCTCTACGGGACCATTTCCGTGCCCTCGGTCGCCGTGCTGGAGCCGCGCATCATGGCGGGACGTTCCCTGGCCGGCACTGTCGACCTCGCTGAACTGATTGGGACGATCAGGGCGAACCTTGAGAAGAGGAAGAGCCCCGGGTCATCAACCTATGCGGTGCAGATACGCATGATCACGATCAGGAACGGGAAGGCCGTCCTGAGCGATGCAGGATCGAAGACAACCGTGACAATGTCCCGGTTGAACCTGAAGATGAAGATGAGCCTTCCCCGCGCCTCGTTCAATGTTCGCCTTACCTCGGGAGACCTGACGATAACGGCGCCGGCGTTCCGCGATGTCAGAGGACAGGCACGGGGCAGCATCAACTATGACCAGGGCCGCCTTTCTCTCGACAGCTGCGCGCTGGCATCCGAGGATGCCCGCCTCAGGTTGGAGGGAACCGTCGGGATCATGACCGGCGGAGGGCTGGACCTGAAAGTCACGGTGAAGATGGGCCAGCGCTCCCTCGGCAGGATCACCGACATCCTGGCCCGGAAAAAAAAGGCGAAAGGCCCGATCATCCAGGCAACCGCGAAGTTCTCGGGAACCCTTCACGAACCGGTCGTGAGCGGCAGTATCGCTCTTTCCGATATCGATATCGGGGGGATGCGGCTCCAGGGTGTGGAAACACGTTTTGCCTACCGGAACGGGAACATTACCGTTGCTGCGGATCAGTGGAAACTGTCAAAAGGGTCCCAGCAGGTAACGGTCCAGGAGATCTCTCTGGAGGCTTCCTATCAGGGCGGAGGGCTGCAGATCGGCCGTGCGTCCGTTCTTGCCGACGACCTGTCCGTGAAAGCTGCGGGGACCGTGGGACCCGCAGCGGGGTATCAGCTGGCGCTTTCCGCGAGGTCATCGGAGCAAGGGAGATCGCTGTCGTTCTTCAGCGGGTTCGCGATCAGCGGAGCGGTTTCGGTACAGGGTACGCTTTCAGGTCCTCTGGCTGAGCCTCATTTCGATGGACGACTGGACGCGGGGCCGGTGTCCATCCGGGGCGTCCCGTTCAAGAGTGTTGGGGGGAACCTGGTCTTTAAGGACAGAACATTATCTCTTGACGATGCGGACATCCGGCACGGAAGCTCGGTGTATGACTTTAACGGCTCGGTGATCCTCAAGGGACCGGAGCCTCTCTATCAGGCGAAACTCGCCGTACGACGGTCCGACGTCGTCAGCATCGTCGCCCTGTTCTACAAACGGATCCCGATTGAGCTTTCCGCCACCGGGGAACTTTCGTTCTTCGGTACGAGCAGGGAGTTCTCCGGAACAGGTCACCTCGATCTTGATGCGGGCGTGGCCTACGGAGAGTCCTTTGACCGGGGCTCGCTGTCCGTGGAACTGACGAGCACCCGGGTGTCCTTCCCCCGCGTCACCCTCGAACGGAAGTCAGGGACGGTCACGGGAGAAGGATGGATCGGTTTTGACGGGACCTATGAGGCCCACGTGGAAAGCGAGGGTCTTGACCTCGCGGATGTCGAGCACCTGAAAGAGCTGACCTGCTCAGGCCCGTTTAACCTGGACATCCGTTCCTCGGGCAGTTTTTCCGCGCCGGTGGTGCAAGCGCACGCAGAGTCCGAACATCTGTCCTACCGGCAGGTAGCGCTGGGGCCGGCACGGGTGGACCTTGGTATCCAGAAGGGGGAGCTGTCGCTCGCAACGGAGGTCGGCGATGGCGTGTTCTCGGCGAACGGAACATGGAAGCTCAAGCAGCCCTACCCCTGGACGGCCACTGCATCCCTACGCATGAACGAAGTGGATCCGTCCGCGCTATACGCCGCCAGTGACCTTCTTGCGAAGACGCGGGTTCTGGTTGATGGCTCGTTCAAGGCGCGCGGGAACGGTCTCGACCTGGCCAGCATCGACGGCACCGCACAGTTCAAAAAACTGGGTTTCACCTTCGGCGATCTCCGGATAGAGAACGACGGAACCGCGGATATCCGGATCGATGGGGGACGTGTCGTGGTGCGGTCGCTCACCCTGACCGGATTTGGAACGAAACTGGCGGTGACCGGAGAGACATATCTCGGAAAGAAAGTCGATCTTACCTTCACCGGTGATGCCAATCTCTCACTGCTCAGGGTCCTCTTCCGTGAGGTCGATCATGGCGATGGCATCGCATCGGTCAAGCTGACGGTCAGCGATGAATGGTCCAATCCCGAGGTGTCCGGAGAGCTCACCATCAGGAATGGCCTGATCAAGATCAGGGACATCCCCCAGAAGTTCACCGCTTTGAACGGGACGATTACCTTCGACCGGAACCGGATCGTCAGCGACGGCATCTCCGGAGAAGTGGGAGGGGGGACCATCACGGTCACAGGCTCGGCGCAGCTCCAGGGAAGCGCGCTCGTTGACTTTACCACCAAAGCGCCCATCGAGAACGTCACGGTCCGCTATCCTGCCGGCCTGACGGCTACCGTCGGCGGGTTGCTGTACTTTGACGGTGATCCCAAGACCCAGACCCTGTCCGGTGAGGTCGCCATCCGCAAGGCCCGGTATGAAAAACGCGTTGAATGGAAGAGCATGCTCGTGGACTTCAGCAAGGGGTTCACCCCGAAGAAGAAAACGGACATCGGGTGGATCGGCGAGACCAAGGTCAACGTGCGGTTCCTCGGCAGGGAGAACATCGTCTTTGAAAGCAACCTTGCCAAGATCCCGCTGGACGTCGACATGCTGTTCCAGGGGACGGTGAACCAGCTGCAGATCCTGGGGCGGGTCGAGGCGCGGAAAGGGGAAGTGTACTTCCGGAAGAACGTCTTCCGGATTCTCTACGCCTCTGCGGATTTTACCGATCCGAAAAGGATCAACCCTACGCTTGACGTCCGGGCCGAGACCCGGGTGCGTGAATATCGGATCCAACTCGGCGTTTCAGGAACTGCCGACCGCGCCGTGGTCACCTTTCTGTCGGAACCGCCGTTGACCGATTCCAACATCCTGGCGCTGCTGGCCCTCGGGAAGACGAGCGAAGAGCTGAAAGGGAAGGAAGCAAACGTCGGCGTCGGCGAAGCGACGTCGTTCGCAACAGGCAAGTTCCAGGACATCTTCGAAAGCAGGGCGCGAAGCCTGACCGGCCTGGACCGTTTCCAGGTGGACCCCTACATAAGCAAGACCGATACCGCCGTCCCGAGGGTCACGGTGGGGAAGGAACTCGTTCAAGACAAGTTGTTCATGTCCTACTCATCGAATGTCGGCGCCTCCACTCCGGAGCAGTTCTTCCGGATCGAATATATCTTGAACAGGAATATGTCGCTCGTGGGTGAGCGGTCCGAGGTGGGTAATCTCGGCGCGGATGTGAAGTTCCGTTTCGAGTTCCGGTGAAGCAGCAGGGCAAGAATCCAGGAGCGAGCGCATTCCCCGTAGCTTGCTGCGGGGTTAGCGAGCGATTAGAATAGCATTCATTTCCTTGAGGATCGAAGATTCCCTGCAGCTTGCTGCAGGGAGCTTCAATCTGGGATGCGGGGCGGTTGGGACGATGAGCGGGAAACAAGGAGGCAGCGTCGTTGCCGCCTAACGTACGGATGCCTTAACTTCATATCTTCTCATCTTCGTTCGTTCCTGCCTCTCAATGCGCTTCATCCCAGTTCTTCCCGGAGCCGATATCCACCTTGATCGGCACGGTAAGTACCAGAACGCCCTCCATCTCCTTCTTGACCAGATCCTTCACCAGGCCGACCTCGCGGTCCGGAACTTCGAAGATCAGTTCATCATGGACCTGCAGGATCATCCGGGAACCCGATCGTTGTTCCGCGAGGAGGTCATGGATCTTGATCATTGCCAGCTTGATGAGATCGGCGGCTGTTCCCTGAATGGGGGTGTTCACGGCCATGCGCTCCCCGAAGTTCCGCACAGGAGCCGCTGATGAGGCGAGCTCGGGGATGAACCGCTTCCGTCCCAGGAGGGTGGTGACGAATCCCGTGCTCTTTGCCTGGGCGATGGTCGCATCGATGAACGCGCGGACCTTCGGATACCGGGCGAAGTAGCTGTCGATGTACCGCTTTGCTTCGGCATTCGACACGCCGATGTCCTGCGCCAGGCCGAACGCCGAGATGCCGTAGATGATGCCGAAGTTCACGGCCTTCGCCTTGCGGCGCATCTCCGGCGAGATCTCATCCTGCGGAAGACCGAAGATCTCCGATGCCGTGCGGGTATGGATGTCCTGGTCCTCCACGAAGGTCTGGATGAGCCCCTCGTCGCCGCTCATATGCGCGAGGACACGGAGCTCGATCTGGGAATAGTCTGCGGACACGAGGCTGTGACCCTGTTCAGCGATGAAGGCCTTCCTGATCTCACGGCCCACCTCGGTGCGGATGGGGATGTTCTGGAGGTTCGGTTCGCTTGAGGACAGACGTCCCGTGGCAGTGACGGTCTGGTTCAGAGACGTATGGAGCCTGCCGGTCCGGGGATTGATCATGGTGGGAAGGGCATCGACGTAGGTCGACTTGAGCTTGGACAGGGTCCGGTAGGACAGGATCTCGGCGGGCAGGGGATGGACATGGGCCAATTCTTCCAGGACATCCACGTTCGTCGAAAATCCCGTTTTTGTCTTTTTGATCGGGGTAAGGCCGAGCTTCACGAACAGGATGTCGGCAAGCTGTTTCGGCGAATTGATATTGAACTCTTCCCCGGCGAGTTCGTAAATATCCTTGACGATCCTGGCTGTATCACGCTCGAGCTTTCCCGACATGATCTTCAGGAGCCCCGCGTCGATCTTGACCCCTGCATATTCCATGTCCACCAGGACCCTCAGGAGCTTCATCTCCACATCGCGGAACAGCTTGTCGAGGCCCTGTTCATGAAGCTTCGGCTCCAGGAGCATTTTCAGCCGGAGCGTGATGTCNNTGTAGTTCAGGTACTCGAGGGCAAGGGCATCGAGGCCATGGGAGGTCTTTGAGGGGTTCAGAAGGTAGGACGCGATCATGGTATCGAAGGATATCCCGCGTACCTCGACGCCTGCGTGCCGAAGCACGAGAACGTCGTACTTGAGGTTCTGGCCGATCTTTCGCACCTGCGGGTCCTCCAGGAGCACCTTGAGCTTTGCGAGCGTTTGTTTACGGGGAAGCTGCTGCAAAGCGCCGGGGTAGGTATGCCCCAGAGGCAGGTAGTAGGCGGTATGGGGCTCGACGGAGAACGATAGACCCACCAGTTCGGCCTGCATGGGGTCCAGGGCGGTGGTCTCGGTGTCCAGGGAGAGCTCCGGGGCCCGGGAGAGCGTGACCAGCATGGAATCGAGCTCATCGGCCGTCAGAACAGTCCGGTACTGTGCTTCTTGTTCCGGCCCGGTGGTGACATATTTCAGGAGCGATGTCAGCTCCAGGTCCCGGAGGATGGCGAGCAGCGCGGGATTGTCCGGTTCTTTGACCGAAAGCTGCTCGAGATCGATATCAAGCGGCACGTCAGTATGAAGGACGGCCAGCTCGCGGCTGAGCCGTGCGAGGTCCCCGTTCTCCAGGAGCGACTGCTTCAGCTTCGGCTTGGTGATCTTGTGCGCGTTCGCGAGGACGTTCTCGATGGTCCCGTGCTCCTTGATCAGGGCCTGGGCCGTCTTCTCGCCGATGCCCGGCACGCCGGGGATGTTGTCTGCTGCATCGCCCATAAGACCCATGATCTCGACGACCTGCTCCGGCCGCACTCCGAAACGCTCTTCCACCTCGGCGGGCCCATAGGTCTTTTCCTTGAGGGAGTCGTACACCGAGACACCGGGTCCCACAAGCTGAAGGATGTCCTTATCCCCCGTCACGATGACCACGTCCAACCCGGCACCCGCTGCTTTATGGGCCAGTGTGGCGATCACATCATCGGCTTCCTGGCCGTCCTGGATGAACACGGGAATGCGAAAGGCCTGAACCAGTTTGTGGATGTACGGTATCTGGGGGACGAGGTCCTTTGGCATGGGCGGCCGGTGGGCCTTGTACTCCTTGAACTCAATATGCCGGCGCGTGGGACCTTTCGGGTCGAACGCTATGGCGAGACGGTCCGGGGCCTTTTCTTTGACCACCTTCATCAACATGTTCGCGAAGCCGAAGACGGCGTTGGTAGGAAGGCCGGTTGATGTTGACAGGTTCCTGATCGCGTAGAAGGCCCGGTAGATGTAAGAATTTCCATCAATAATGAACAGCCGCAGCTTCTTCTTTGCATTCATCATGTCAGCAGTATATATCAAGCATTCATGAAAAACAACCGGGCTGGATGAACGTAATCGATGGATTAACATGGATTTTATATGTCAATGTTGAGCCAAAGAGTAAATAAAAAATACTGTCGGTTTTCGCTCAACATGCTCACTTATGCTCATTCTGCTTTTTATATACTCCTCCGCAGATGTAATAACAGACTGAAAATATACAGAAAAGCATCATTATCTCCCTGGTGCTTTTCTTGCATTTCAAGATGTGAATAAATGTATTTTTTCAAGGATTATCAATGGATTCAGTCGACCTTAACGTTACGAATGCGAACTGCGAGCGGGTCATTGCCGTTATGGACAGGTTCCTGACCGAGCGGTATAAGGATTTTTGCGTCTGCCCTCGATGCTTGTGCGATATTGCGGCCATCGCACTGAACTATCTCCCCCCGCATTACATTGTTGAAACCGATGCGGGCACGGAGCATGGTTCACCTTGGGTGATGGTCGAAACAGCGGTCACCGAGGCAATTGATCGGGTCATGGAGCATCCGAACCATCGGCGGTAGAAACCTGAGATCAGGGAGAGGTACAAGCACTGTTCGTGCTCTGTTATACGTTGATAGCAGGGTGAAGAGAATGCTATACGTTTGCGGAAACAGTATGAACTTCCTCTCCGCAGCAATACGTATTCTGGTCTTTGTCCTTATCTGCGCACCCGTTCTGCCGGTCACTGAGGTGGTGAATGCGGTCGTCTCCTCAGAAACCCCGACCTTCGTACAACTGCGGGAACGAACCTGCGTACGCGACAGTACATACTCTCGACAAGCTCGATCACAGGCAAGTACGCATATCGGTGCGTGAATCCAGGAGCGAGCGCATTCCCCGTAGCTTGCTACGGGGTTAGCGAGCGATTAGAATAAATTATTACTACCTTGAGGATCGAAGATTCCCTGCAGCTTGCTGCAGGGAGCTTCAATTGCCACGCACAGGTGCTCACGGATATAATGGAATAGCAATGATTGTGGTCCGGAATAAAAGGGGCCGCCTACGAGGGCGGCGGCTCCGGCTTGGGAATGATCAATGTTGCGCCCCCCTGGCAAATCCGACGTAATGTCAAAACTTTCACCGC
>JAFNGD010000348.1 GCA_017885365.1 Nitrospirota bacterium | reverse complement strand
GACCCGCGGACCTTCCAGGCCGCAGTGGACCAGGCCAAGGCAGACGTGGCGCAGAAGAAGGCGCGCTGGGACCAGACCCAGGCGAACCTGGCGCGCATCAAGCCGCTGGCCGAGCAGAACGCGGTGAGCAAAAAGGACCTTGATGACGCCATCGGGAACGAGTCGTCGGCCCATTCCGCCTATGATTCAGCGAAAGCAGCCCTGGACAAGTCGCAGCTCGACCTGGGGTTCACGCGGATCACCTCGCCCATAAACGGCGTCGCGGGCGTTGCCAAGGCACAGATCGGGAACCTCGTGGGACCGGGAACGGTCGAAGAGCTGACCACGGTCTCGACCGTCGATCCCATCAAGGTCTGGGTGCCGATCAGCGAGCAGGAGTTCCTCGCCGCCCAGGCGAGCAAGCCGGCAGCAGGGCAGCCGAAGCGGAAGATCGAGCTGGTCCTCTCTGACGGGAGCGTCTATCCGAAGCCGGGCGAGTTCGCATTCGCCGACCGGCAGGTGGATTCCTCGACCGGCACGCTGAAGCTCGCGATCCTCTTCCCGAACCCCGGGAACATGCTGCGGCCGGGCCAGTATGCCAAGGTCCGCGCGGTCATGAGCACGATCCCCGGAGCCGTAGTGGTGCCGCAGCGCGCCCTGAACGAATTGCAGGGCAACTTCCAGGTGGCTGTGGTCGGTGCTGACAACAAGGTCGCGGTCCGGACCGTGAAGCCCGGCGTCAAGACGGGTTCCATCGTGGTGATCACCGAGGGAGTGCAGCCCGGTGAGCGCGTCGTGGTCGAGGGCCTGCAGAAGGTGAAGGACGGCATGACGGTGAACGCCAAGCTGGCGTCCATGGAGTCATCGACAGCGCAGCAAGCGGCTCAGCCCGCGCAACCAACAGCGCAGCCAGCGCCGGTCTCGTCGGGAAAACCCGTCGCGGGCCACGAGCAGAGGTAACCCATGGTCAATTTTTTCATAAACCGGCCCATCGTAGCCATCGTCATCTCGATCATCATCGTGATCGTGGGGATCGTCTCGATACTCGGCCTTCCCATCGCCCAGTACCCGGACATCGTGCCGCCCGAGATCCTGCTCGACACGACCTATGTGGGCGCCGACGCCCAGACCGTGGAGCAGTCCGTTGCCACGCCCATCGAGCAGCAAATGAGCGGTGTGGACAACATGAACTACATGTACTCGCTCAACGCGAACAACGGACAGATGAAGATGTTCGTCAACTTCGACGTGAAGACGGACCCAAACATCGACCAGGTGCTGGCCCAGATGCGCCAGAGCCAGGCGGCCTCGCAGATCCCCTCGGACGTGCGCAACTTCGGCATCACCGTCAAGAAGTCTCAGTCGTCGCCGCTCATGATGGTCTCGCTCTATTCCCCCAAGGGGACCTACGACGCCGTGTTCCTGGCCAACTACGCATATATCAATCTGAACGACCAGCTCACGCGCATTCCCGGCATCGCCACGGTCTCGGTCTTCGGCGCGGGACAGTACGCCATGCGCGTCTGGGTTCGGCCCGACCGGCTGGCGACCATGAACATCACCATCCCCGAGATCACGGCCGCCATCCAGAAGCAGAACACCGTGAACCCGGCAGGCAAGGTAGGCGGAGAACCGGCGCCGGCCGGGATGGAGTTCACTTATGCGGTCAAGGCGCAGGGGCGGCTCATCACTCCGGAGGAGTTCGGACAGGTCGTGCTGCGCGCCAACCCCGACGGGTCGCTCGTGCGGCTCAAGGACGTGGCGCGCATCGAGCTCGGTTCCCAGAACTACGACATGCGTGGCAGGCTGAACGGCAAACCGGCGGCCCTGCTCGCCCTGTACCAGCTTCCGGGCACGAACGCCATCGATGCCGTGGACGGCGTCAAGAAGCTGATGGAACGGGTCAAGGGATCATTCCCTCAGGACCTGGAGTACGTGGTCTCCCTCGACACGACCGAGGCGGTGCGCGAGGGCATCAGCGAGATACTGCACACGCTCGTCGAGGCGCTCATCCTCGTGATCATCGTGGTCTTCATCTTTCTGCAGGGGTGGCGTGCCACGCTCATCCCGGCGCTGGCCGTACCGGTCTCGCTCATCGGGACCTTCGCCTTCTTCCCGCTCATCGGGTTCTCTATTAATACCATCGCCCTCATGGGTATGGTGCTCGCCATCGGCCTGGTGGTGGACGATGCCATCGTTGTGGTAGAGGCGGTGGAACATCATATCGAGAAGGGCAAGACNNCCGAAAGAGGCGGCCATCAAAGCAATGGAGGAAGTGGCCGGCCCCGTTGTCGCCATTGGCCTCGTACTCTCGGCGGTGTTCCTTCCCACGATCTTCATTCCGGGCATCACGGGCAAGCTCTACCAGCAGTTTGCTGTCACCATCGCCATCTCGATGATGATCTCGGTCTTCGTGGCGCTCTCGCTCAGCCCGGCGCTCTCGGCCCTGATCCTGAAGCCGAGGACCGCTGCCCGGGGCTGGCTCGGGAAGTTCTACGCCTGGTTCAATGATATGTTCGGCAAATCCACGAACAGCTATGTCCGTGCCTGCGGCATCATGATCCGCAAAGCGTCAATGAGCCTCATCTTCCTCGGCATCATCACGCTGCTGGTCGGCGTCCTGGGCAAGGGATTGCCGGGCGGGTTCCTGCCCGAGGAGGACCAGGGATATTTCTACGCCGGCGTCCAGTTGCCCAATGCTTCGTCGCTCCAGCGTACCGATGCGGCGATCAAAGAGGTCGAGAAGATCATCATGGAAACGCCGGGCGTCGAGTACTGCACCAGCGTCGGCGGGTTCAGCCTGCTGAGCGGCGTGGTGAACTCCTACAGCGGCTTCTTTTTTGTCACGCTGAAACCATGGGGAGAACGAAAAACCTCTGAGGAGAAGTACTCTAACCTCATGGCGGCACTGAACGCGAAGCTTGCCAAGCTTCCGCAGGGCGTGGCCTTTGCCTTCTCGCCGCCCGCCATTCCGGGCATCGGCACCTCGGGCGGCGTTACCTTTATTCTTGAGGACCGTGCGGGCAAGGACATCGCCTTTCTTTTCCAGAACACCCAGAAGTTCATGGCCGAGGTCACCAAGCGGCCCGAGATCGCGCGCGTGACCACGACCTTCCTGCCGACGGTGCCGCAGAAGTTCATCAACGTGGACCGCGACAAGGCCTTGAAGCAGGGCGTGGACCTGCAAAATCTCTACGGCACGATCCAGGCCTTCATGGGCGGCTCGTTCGTGAACTACTTCACCCGCTTCGGCAGGCAGTGGCAGGTCTATGTGCAGGCCGAGGGCGACGCGCGCGTCCGTGTCGAGCAGGTCGGACAGTTCTACGTGCGGAACAGCAAGGGTCAGCCTGTGCCGCTCTCTGCGCTCACAACCATTGAGGAGCGGTCCGGCCCCGAGTTCACCATGCGATACAACCTCTACCGCTCGGCCCAGATCAATGTTACGCCGAAGCCGGGCACCAGCTCGCTCCAGGCGATGCAGGCGCTGGAGGAGGTCTTCAAGGCGACAATGCCGCAGGAAATGGGATTTGACTATCTCGGCATGTCCTACCAGGAGAAGAAGGCCCAGGAGGGCGTGCCTGCGTCGGTTGTATTTGCGCTGTCGCTTCTATTCGTGTTCCTGATCCTGGCGGCGCAGTACGAGAGCTGGNNNAAGAACGCCATCCTGATCGTGGAGTTCGCGAAGATCGAGTACGATAAGGGGAAGAGCGCCGAGGACGCGGCTCTGGAAGGCGCGAAGCTCCGGCTCCGGCCGATCCTGATGACCTCCTTCGCCTTCATCCTCGGGTGCGTGCCGCTTGCCCTCGCATCGGGCGCAGGCTCGCTGGCGCGGAACGTCATGGGCATGGCCGTGATCGGCGGCATGCTGGCCGCAACAGGCATTGGCGTGTTCCTGATCCCTGTGGCCTTCACGGTGATCGAGAAACTGTCCCATAAGAAAGGGACGACATCGGAAAAGGGAGACCATTGATGAAGAGATCGATCGTTATTGCCATGACCCTCCTCCTGCTGGGGGGCTGCGCCATCGGGCCAGACTATAAGCGGCCGGAGATCACGGCGCCGCCGGCTTGGATGGTGGACATGCAGACCGCCAAGGACACGGCGAATACCCTCTGGTGGGAGCAGTTCAACGATCCCGCGCTGAACGACCTGATCTCCACGGCGCTCAAACAGAACTATGACCTGCGCATTGCCTCAGCCCGGGTCGATGAGTACTACGGCCGGTATGGGGCAACGCGCGCGGACCTGTTCCCGCAGGTCGGCTACGGAGCCGCTGCAGGCAGAACGCAGCTTTCCGAAAAAGGGGCATTTGCAGGGACCCCGGGCGCGGGATCGCCGCACACCAACCTGCAGGCGCAGTTCAGCGCGAGCTGGGAGATAGACCTGTGGGGAAAGATCCGTCGCGCCACCGAGGCGGCGCAGGCCGACCTGATGGCAGCCGAGGACGTGCGGCGCGGCGTGATACTTTCGCTCGTCACCTCGGTGGCAACGGCGTATATCGACCTCCGGTCCCTGGACCGCCAGCTCGAGATCGCCCGGCAGACCGCCAAGAGCCGTGAAGAATCGGTGAAGCTCTTCGAGATCCGCTTCAAGGGCGGCAACATATCGGAGATGGAATATAGCCAGGTCAGGTCGGAATACTTCGTTGCCCTGGCCGCCATCCCGGACCTGGAAAAGCGCGTACGACAGCAGGAAAACTTCATCAACCTCCTGCTGGGCAGGAACCCCGGACCTGTCCCGCGGGGTAAGATGATCGGGGAGTTAAGTCTGCCGACGGTGCCGGCCGGCCTTCCGTCGGACCTTTTGGCCCGCCGTCCAGACATTCGGCAGGCTGAACAGCAGTTGATCGCGGCGAACGCGCGCATCGGCGTGGCAAAGGCACAGTACTTCCCGTCCATCTCGCTCACCGGTCTCTTCGGCTCGGCGAGCAGGGACCTCGGCGACCTCTTCACCGGTCCGGCAGGGCAATGGAACTTTGCCGGGAACCTCGCGGGTCCCATCTTCACCGCCGGCAAGATAAAAGGGTCTGTGAAGGCCGCCCAGGCAGTGCAGCAGGAGGCGTTGTTCGGGTATGAACAGGCCATCCGGAACAGTTTCCGCGAATTCGAGGACGCCCTCATCGACCAGGACCGGACGCGCGTGCAACTCGATGCCCAGGCGAAGCAGGTCGAGGCGCTGGCGACCTATGCCCGGCTTGCGCGCCTGCGCTACGAGAACGGCTACACGAGTTACATCGAAGTGCTCGATGCAGAGCGTAGTCTCTTCAACGGCCAGTTGACGTACACCCAGACGCAGGACCTCCTCCATCGCGCCCTGGTGAACCTCTACAAGGCCTCGGGCGGCGGATGGATCGTCGAGGCGGATAAACGCGCGACCCTTCCGGCGGCGGCATCGCAGCCGACGGGGACCATGGCCGGGAAATAACGGAAGGAGGGTGATGGACGATGAAACGGACCATCCTGTTGGTGTCTATCATGGCTTTGTTGGTACTGCCGGTAACGGCCGTACCCGGGCAGACCGTGCTGACCGATGTCTGGAAGGACAAGGACCATCGCATTGTCGTGAAGAAGATAGCGGTCTTCTGGATCGTTCAGGCTCCACAAAACAGGCTCCTCGCTGAGAACGAGTTCGTTCGCCAGCTGAAGGCGCGGGGGATCAATGCAATGCCGGTCTACGTGGTCATCGGGCCGGACAAGGTCGTCGATAAGGATACCGCCAAAGCGAAGATCAAGGAACTCGGAGCAGATGCTCTTCTGACCCTGCGCGTGACAGATATGCAGACGGTCCAATCTCCGATCCCCAAACCCGGCACAACCGACCCCTCGGACCGGGTCGGCTACTATCAATATATCTACGATGCGCCTACGGTGGACCCNNCTTGCAGCGGACGGGATGATACCCTGACCGGGACAAACAGCATCAAAACGGTTTAACCACAGGCGGCTTCGCCGCACACGGTTTCTTCCGTCTCTCACTTGTATCATTCGTGATATTCGTGATAACGATTTTCATCCGTACGTACATCATCCAAGGAGGTCGTATATGAAGATAAAGGTTTCGTTCATTATTGTAGTCGTTCTGGCACTCGCGTCGGCTGTGCCGGTTGCGGCAGCGGAAAAGGCGGGCCAGGAAAACATCAGCTTCACCATGACCGAGGCCTCGAACATGACGGCGGTGGTCACGGACATCGATNNAGGTGAGAAAGGGCGACACGGTGACGGTGGAGGTGCAGGAGGCCATGGAGGTCGAGGTCCAGCCCGGCCCGGGCGATACGATGAACATCGGATCGGAGTCGCAGACGGCCCCCATGCCCGGACAGAAACCCTCGAGTGTGCGCACCATCGCGGGCACGCTCAAGACCAAGATCGAGGCGATCGACTACGCGGCGCGCACGGTCACGTGCAAGAACCGCAAAGGTGTCCTGACGACCTACAAGATCGGCAAGGAAGCGAAGCGCTTCGACGAAGTACGGCGGGGAGACATGCTCGCCGTGGAATACAAGCAGATCACGGTCCTCTCGGTGAAGTAATAGGGACATGCCGCCGGAGGGGAAGGGGAAGCCCGATGGCAGGCCTCTGATGGATCGGGATCATTGATGCAGCCCGCGCAAGGAGGTAATACCATGATCACAACTCTCGTTCCGGGAACACGGCTTTGTCTGGCGGCAATGGTCTTCGCCAGCATGGTCACCGCGCTGCCGTCCTCGGCCCAGGTCGCCGGTCCCTGCGCCGAGACGGTAACCAAATACTGCAAGGACGTGACGCCGGGAGGCGGACGTATCATGAAATGCCTCAGCGACCACCGGGACGACCAGAGCAGCGCCTGCAGGGACTGGCTGGAGGATCAGAACAGAAGCCTGAAGGAGCTGAACACGGCTTGCACCCAGGAGATAGTCCAGTTGTGCAACTTCAGCAAGCCCGACGGCATCATCATCTATCGATGCCTGGAGGATAATTATATTGCCCTCAAGAGCGACTGCCGCGACAAGCTGCGTGAGATCAAGGACCGGTTGCAGTGAGAGATCTTCCTCCGGTGGTTGTTACTGATCGTTCTTGCATCGCCATTGCTTCCCTTCTCGCAAAGACACGACGAAGAACACAGGGCTGAGATAGCAGCATGGTCCGGAGGTTGCCCGGGGGAATGCGCCGCTGAGTGAGGAGCATCATTTTGCTTCGAAAGATGACCGATGCGATCAATGATTTCCTGGCGCTCGAAACAGCAGGTGGCATCCTGTTGATGGCTGCGACGGCGCTCGCTCTCGTTGCAGCGAACTCGCCTGCCGTGGGACTGTACAACGCCTTTCTCGATGCTCCCGTCGAGGT
>JAFNGD010000347.1 GCA_017885365.1 Nitrospirota bacterium | reverse complement strand
AGCTCAGTCGAGTCGCTGCGGGGAAATGCGCTCGCTCCTGGATTCAATGTATCCTGACACCGTATTTTATTTCTGTCATTTATTCTTCTTCTCCCTATGTCCGCGAGGTTTGCCGTTCCGGTACGATCCCGCTCATCAGATTATTCTCTATAAAGGTCTTGATCATCGCGCCGTCAGCAGGCTGCACCTGCAGGAACTTCACTCCCATGCCCGGGTTTTTCCCTGGACCAGGAGCTGCGTGACTGTAAAGGACCATTCCCTGCAGCCTGATGCCGTTGGCGCCCGCATTCGGCAGATACAGCGTGAACATGGCCGTTGTCCTGTTGAGAAGCGGTTGCTCAGTGCTGACGAACATGCCGTGCTCCGAGATCGCCGAGACGAACGCCCTCTGGTCCCCGCTTCCCGGCGCCGTCACGATCACGTCGAGCCGTGTCTTGAGCCGTATATAGTGACGGGGCTTCGGCTCCGTGGCCTGCTGTATGGCCTCGTACAACAGGTTGTGATCAGATGTATGGATAAGGTACCCGGCACACCCGGCCGCTTGGCAGAGACCGCGCTGCGCGTCCGCTTTGACCGCGGTGTAGATGAGGACCGGCACGTTCCTCGTACGCGGGTCCTGCTTCACGTGCTTCAGGAGATCGATCCCGTTCATCTGCTGCAGGATGACATCGGTAATGACGATCAGGGGTGTGGTCAGTTCCATGATCACCAGGGCTTCTTCCGCAGTCCGCACCGATATTACATGGTAGTTAAGCCTCTGCAGAAAGACGCACGTGTAGAACTGGCTCACGGGGTCCCCGTCGACGACGAGGATGATCAGCTTCTCCCGCTTAGCTTCCGGCATTTCCCTCTGGTGTACTTCCCTCTGCATGGCCTTGTCCCTGGGCAATATCCGGAACGAGAAGTTGTCCGAAGCCCCGTGCCTTTCTAATTTATCCCGCAAGGTGGTCGGGCAATAATGCCACCCTCTTTGCGCGTCGTTTACGGGTGAGCTTCAGCAGGTATTCTGCGCCTCTTGTAGAGAGCAGCGATTGTCGCCGCTCCTATGTTTTTTCGATGAAGACAGCCGCTTCCACCCGGGCTTCCGCAACGTGGAGCGGGAACAGGAGGCCGGTTCCGCCAACGGGCACGGTGGGCGGTCCCGTGACGATCTCGGGCGGAGCGATCTCGATAGTATGTCCGTGCTGCGCCGCTTTTGCCGCGATGTTCCCGCAGACCACGTTCACGAGCTCCATGACGGCGTCCACCAGGACCGCACGGGGCTCCTTTGAGACATCCGGCTCTTTCAGCAGGGAGCGGGCGATCTGGTCACGGACCCCGGCGGAAACGGAAAGCATATACCGCGCTTCTACCGCGCCGTGCATCGGCATTGCAACGACCACATCGTTGCGGTCCATCGCCGTGATGGCGGTGCAGGCGCCCCGCCTGAAGGTGAGATTGACCACGCGGCTGAACATCTTGTAGGTCAGATCGGCTGTTATCTCCCAGAGGGCGGCATGGGGCACCCCTTGCGGAATGATCACGGCCTCGATGGCATAGGGCGCCTGGTCGGCGTTGAACGCTGCAAGGTGGCGCGCCAGGTCCGCTTCCTGAATGGCCTTGACCCTGACAAGGGCCTCACCGATATACAGATGGGTGCTTTTCTGCCGCGCCAGGACCTGCTGCAGCTGCTCGCTGGTCAGGATGCCGAGACTCAAACACATATCGCCGAACTGCTGGTCCTTCGACCGTTGGGCGTCGTGCACCCGCTCGATGTCCGCATCGGAAATGAGGCCCATGGAGCGCGACATGTCCCCGAACTTGAGATTGACCGAATCCTGCAGTTCCACCGCCTTCAGGAGGCCGGCACGCGTCACGGCCCCTTTTTCTATCAAATATTGACCGAAAAATTTGACTGGCATATATATTCTCCTCGGATAGGGTCGGATTTCAGATGCGCCTGCCTTTACAGCGCCCGGAGGATGCGCAGCACATCCTCGGGCTGGAACGGTTTTGAGATAACATCGCGGGCGCCCAACTTCAGCGCTTCAGTGTACTTGTCGCCCACGCCGCCCAGGGAAGTGACCATGACGACCTTCGCGGACCGGTCGAGCAATACGAGCGTCCTGAGCGCGGTCATTCCATCCATGANNGATCGCCTCGGCCCCGTTCTTCCCATGCGCAAGCACTTCAAATTCCCCGGTGCTGGTAATGATCTTCTCAAGCTGCCGGGCGACCGTGATGCTGTCATCCACGATGAGCACTTTCTTCATTCGTCCCCTCCCTTGAACAATCCGGCACGAACAGCCGGGAACTATTCCTCATGGGCCGTGCTGATACTTTAGAGCGGCTCGATATTCAGTATAGCAGGTATCGGAAGGTGAAAGCCACTTTTTTATATTTTATACTATTATTTTCTGGCAGGCGGATTGCAGCCGGGCTTAAGGCCGCCGAAGGGACCGGGCAGGTATGAGAAAAAGTATAATTAAATTAATCTGTTAGATGAAGCGGAAAAGAAGGACTATTAAGGTAGGGGACCGACCCACTCTCGAATTGTTATAATAATCCAAGGCAGGTCACGTGGTGAAGATCGAAGAAGTGAAATGATCTCTCTCCTGTTGCAGCCACAAGGTCTGCCCATCCATCCCGCAGTGATGCACCTCGTGTTATTGACCGCCTCCCGAGGGCGAACCGTAAAGCTTCTTCTCCACATCAGGGAGCAATCGAATATAGACGGTGATCTTGCCGTCCTTCAGCGCATAACTCACGTTCAGTGGGTCCATCCCCCCAACTTCGGTGGCCGAATAGCGGGGAAGGACCTCGAACCCGAGCGTTCCACCGCTTCCGTCGGGGATCCGGTGAACGCGGATGTCCACCACCGTGCGGACGCCGCATCGGACGTGCGTATTCGCCTCGGCAAGGGCCTGGTCAGCCGGAATGCCCCGCTTGACCTTGTAGGACGTGGCCGGAACATAGAGCTCCACCATGCCAGCCTTGTCAGGCGCTATCAGGAAGGCGGCGTGCTCGACGTCTTTGGGGTACCTGCATCCATAGGTGAAAAGGTCGTAGGTCCCTTCGATGCCCTTCGGATCAGCGGTCTCGGTCCGTAATTGCGTGCCAAGGCTGCACCCCTGAATGGTCAATAGTACGATCAGCGCTGCAGCAACTTCGATGATCTGCCTCGTCGCCTTCATAGTTCTTTCCTCACTCTCTCTTGCCAATTCGGCGCGGTTAGGAAAACCAGGGCACCTTCATGCCGATCTTGGTTGACGTCCTGTTAATTATTTTAACCAGCCCATGTCAATTACCGTTTGTAACTTGAAGTGTTTAGATACATGGATACCTCAACAGCTACAGGAAGTATTTTTCATCTCATCCTGTACTGGTCCGGCGGAGAATACAATCCTCCGGACAGCGCGATGATGTCCTCGAAGGTCTTTGCAGCTAGCAGGTCGCGCGTTGCATCGCTTTCCCTGATGCCGAGGTCCCCGGGCCGGAGTATGGCCTTCCGGTCGCGCAGGTTCTCGACGATCTTCTTGTCCCGTGCCATCCCCACCGGGGTCGAGCCGGCTACTCCACGAATGGCCTGCTCGCGCTCTTCCTGCGTTCCGCACAGGAGAAGATTCGCGATGCCTTCCTCAGTGATAATATGGGTGACGTCCTCGCTGTAGATCATCACGGGCGGTGGGTCCGAACACGCTTCCCTGGTTCATCCTATGCCGCTTTCTTGATCTTTGATGACTTGGTCGATCTGATCTTAGGCTCGATAGTCAGCTTCAGCCCTATGGAGTGTAATAGCGTAAGGATGCTCTTGATCGCGGGATTTCCATTTTTTGAAAGCATCCGGTACATGCTCTCTCGGTTCAACTTCGCCTTCTCCGAAACCGCAGCCATTCCGCCATGCGCCTCCGCTACATTCCGCAGGGCAAGAAGGAATAGTGCCCGATCGCCTTCTTCCATCGCTGCGTTGAGATATGCGGCAGCCTCGCGTGGATCCTTCAATGCTTCGATGAGATCGTCCTGATACGTTGTCGTTCTTTTAGCCATTGTTCTTCCTCCCTTTATGGTCCTCCCAATACGTCTGGGCCATGGTGATGTCTTTTTTCTGAGACGACTTGTCTCCGCCCAGCAGAAGCAGGACCACTGTTTTCGTGTCGAGACCATAATACACACGATAGCCGGGCCCATAATCGATTTTTATTTCGTAGACGCCTGCTCCGACTGAACGGTTCTTGCCGAGGTTGCCGAGACGAACCCGGTCGAGCCGCACACGAACTTTCTGCCGAGCCACGATATCCTTGAGGCCGTCGAGCCACTCTTTAAACGGTTTCCTGCCTGTTTTGGTCAAATAATAGGATATCGTGAAGGGAAAGCTTTCCATAGGAGGCAATGTAGCATATAAGCTACATTTATGCAAGAGCTTGTTCGCAGGCAGATGATGCGATGATGTCGAATAACTCTTCTCTGGCAACTAACGAATACAGGTTAATACTTGAAGTGTATCAGTGATTGACACCACAGCATCTTCAGGAAGTATTCTTCACCTCATCCTGCACCGGTCCGGNNGGCGCCTTCACTGATGCCGAGGTCCTCGGGCCGGAGGATAGCCTTGCGGTCCCGAAGGTTCTCGACGATCTTCTTGTCCCGTGCCATCCCCACCGGGGTCGAGCCGGCTACTCCACGAATGGCCTGCTCCCGCTCTTCTGGAGTTGTGCACAACAATAGAT
>JAFNGD010000346.1 GCA_017885365.1 Nitrospirota bacterium | reverse complement strand
ATCCGGGCGACCATCGAGGCCTACGATAACTTCACCCTCCTCATCCGCGAGGGGGGCAATCAGCACCTCTTCTACAAGCACGCGGTCACAACGATCAACCGATAGAGGGACGCCCGCCATGGAAACCAATCTCCTCGACAAGATGCTGAGCACGTACCGGTCCCAAAAGACCCCGGTGACCATCGTCCTGCAGAACAACACACGGATCATGGGCAGGATCGGGACGTTCGACAGCTATGTCATCGTCATGGAGAGCAAGCGGAACGAAATCGTCTATCGCCACGCAATCTCGACCCTCCTTCCCTCTGTGGTTGCCGAGCAGCCGCAGCCCCGCGAACAGAAGATCGCCCCGGCACGGCCCGCGCCAAGGCCGGCTCCCAAACCGGCGAGACACGCTCCTCCGGCAACGACAAAGAACAGGCCGTCACGGCCCGAGCACAAGACTGCCCCGGCGCCGGCAGAATCGGGCCTCAACACCGGCATGAAGGAAGGCCTTCTGCGGTGGATGCAGGAACAGAAAGCAGGAAAATAGCATGACCCGCCGCTCCCTGGCGCTTTCGGTCCTCTCAGGACTCCTGCTGGCGGCGGCATTTCCCAGCCTCGGTTATTCCTTTCTCGCCTGGTTCGCCCTCGTCCCGCTCCTGTTCGCCCTCCGGGACCAGACCGTCAGGACGGGTCTCTGGCTCAGCGGAACCTTCGGGCTCGTTTTCTTCTGCGGGACCGTCTATTGGGTCACCAATTCGGTCCACTTCTACGGCCATGTACCGCTTCTGCCCGCCTCGCTCATCACGCTGCTTCTCTGCGTGATCCTTGCTCTCTTCATCGTCCCCTTCGGAGGTGCGCTCGTCCACATCAGGGCGACGCATCCGCGCTTTCTTTTCCTGGCAGCACCGGCCCTCTGGGTCACGCTGGAGTACGCCCGCACATACCTGTTCTCCGGATTTCCCTGGGCGCTCCTGGGATATTCCCAATACCGGTCCCTGTCGGTCATTCAGATCGCTGACCTCTTCGGCGTGTACGGCATATCCTTCCTGATCGTACTCGTGAACGCCGCCATCGCCGAGGTGCTCGCGGACCGGAAGAGATATCTTCCCCTGGTGACCGCGGCGGTCGTGGTGACCGCTGTTCTCGGTTACGGATACGCTCGTCTGAACACGCCGGAAGGCGCGGGAAGCATCCGGATAGCGGTTGTCCAGGGGAACATCGAGCAAGACAAGAAGTGGGACCCGTCCTATCAGGGCGAGGTTATCGCGACCTACAAACGCCTCACGCTCAAAGCGCTGGAGCAACAGCCCGACCTTGTTGTCTGGCCCGAGACCGCCACGCCCTTCTACTTCAGCGGAAGCGGCGACAACGAAAAGCGAACCGAAGACCTCAGGCAGTTCGTCAGGACCATGAATACCCCGCTGCTCTTCGGCAGTCCGACCTATGAGGTCAAGCCGGGCAGGGTCATCGACCTGCGGAACTCGGCGTTCCTGCTGGACCACGACGGGGCGACCAGCGCCGTGTATCATAAGATGCATCTGGTTCCCTACGGCGAATATATCCCCATGAAGAAGGTCCTGTTCTTCGTGGAAAAGCTGGTGCAGGCCATCGGCGACTTCCAGACCGGCACGGAGTACACGGTCATGAAGGTCCGGACGCCGAAGGGCAATGCTGTTGCCGTCAGCACGGTCATCTGCTACGAGATCATCTTTCCCGACCTCGTCAGAAGGTTCGTGAACAACGGGGCAACGGTCATGACCACCGTCACGAACGATGCCTGGTTCGGCAGGACCGGAGCGCCATACCAGCATTTCTCCATGGCGGTCCTGCGGGCGGTGGAGAACCATGTCCCGGTCGCCCGCGCGGCGAACACGGGCATATCGGGATTCATTGACGCGAAAGGCCGCATCCTTGAGACCTCCGGCATATTCACCGAGGCTTATCTCACCCGGACGCTCGTCCCCGGCAGCACGAAAACGTTCTATACCCGCTATGGCGATGTCTTCGCCTGGCTCTGCGCGCTGGCAAGCCTTGTCTTGCTGGCGCTGCCCGCAACAAGAAAGCTTGTCTAACTTCTACAATCCGCAGAATCGATTGGCCGCAACAATACGCAGAAGATGCCAGTTACGGATAGGGCATTCTTGTGCTTTTTGTGCTTCTTTGCGGCAAAGAGGCTTTTCTTTGTTTGTAACCGTCGCGGCTAGATCGCGCAGACGGACCGCAGGAACGCCGCGGACTTGAGCCGCTTCCCGAGGATGTGGAGGGTGTGGGACGTGAATGCCTGGTCGAGCTCGCGCATGATGTCGGCCGAGGGCTTGAGTCGGGTGAGCTTGTCGAGGTCCATCCGGAGGGCGTGGTAGTAGAAGCCGATGGCGCCCGGCGAGAGACGGATCTGTTCCTCGCCCGACGAGACCAGGCAATCGGGGCAGAACACGCCGCCCTTGAGGCCATAGAAGACCATGGGGCGCTCAGCGCCGCAGCCGCAGGACAGGCATTTATCGAGCTTGGGCTGGAACCCCAGGAGAGACAGAAAGCGTATCTCAAAGATCCGGAGCAGGAACAGCGGGTCCACGCC
>JAFNGD010000345.1 GCA_017885365.1 Nitrospirota bacterium | reverse complement strand
CCGGCAAGACCTCGCTTGCCGACGCAATCCTGTACACCGCGGGGGCGATCGACGCGCCGGTCAGCGTGGATGCCGGAACTTCCGTGTTCATGCACGAGCCGGAGGAGATCGCCCGGAAGATCACGATCACGGCGGCGGTCGGATTCGCGGACTGGAAGGGGGTGCGCATCAATATCATCGACACCCCCGGCTACATCAACTTTCTGGAAGAGACCCGGGGCACGCTCCGGGCCGTCGACGGCGCCATCCTCATCATTTCCGCCATCTCGGGCGTCAAGGCCGAGACCGAGAAGATCTACAAGTTCGCCTGCGACTACGAGATCCCGCGCATCGCCTTCGTGAGCAAGCTCGATAAAGAGCGCGCCGACTTCTTCCGGGCCGTGGGCGACATGGAAAAGTACTTCTGCAAGAACGCGATCGTGCTTCAACTGCCGATCGGCCTCGAGGACAAGTTCTCCGGCGTCGTCGACCTCATCAGGATGAAGGCGCTGATGTTCGCCCAGGACGGGAGCGGCAAGATCGAGGAGAAGGATGTCCCCGCGGACATGAGGGAGCAGGCAGCGGCTTACCGGAAGAAGCTGGTCGAGCAGGTTGCCGAGACCGACGATGCGCTGCTCGAGAAGTACCTTGACAAGGGCGATCTATCCAACGACGACGTCATTGTCGGGCTCAAACACGGCACCCTCGGCGGCGGCCTTCTGCCCGTGCTTTGCGGGTCGCCGGTCAGGAACATGGGCATCCAGCCGCTCCTCGACATGGTGCTGACCTGCCTGCCCTCGCCCACAGAGCACGCGCGCATCGTCCAGATCAAGGGCAAGGACCCTAAGACCGGCAATGAAGTCACCCGCAAGCCCGCTGCGGACGAATCCCTTGCCGCCATCGTGTTCAAGACCATCATCGACCCGTTCGCCGGCAAGCTGTCTCTGGTCCGCGTCCTGTCCGGCACCCTTAAGGCAGACTCCACTGTCTATAATTCATCAAAGCAGATCAAGGAGAAGATCGGTTCGCTGTTCCACATCCAGGGGAAGAAACAGGTCTCCACCCAGGTCCTGACGGCCGGCCAGATCGGCGCCGCCGCGAAGCTCAAGGATACGCTCACCGGCGAGACCCTGTGCGNNCCCGCGGCGATGAGGACAAGGTGAGCATCGGTGTTCACAAGATCCTTGATGAGGACCGGACGCTCAAATTCGTCTTTGACGAGCAGACGAAAGAGATGGTCCTCTCCGGTATGGGCCAGGTCCATCTCGAAGTGACCATTGAAAAACTCAAGCGGAAGTTCGGGGTGGACGTGAAGATGAAAACCCCCAAGGTCCCCTACAAGGAGACCATCCGCGCCCGGGCCAAGGCCCAGGGGAAGTACAAGAAACAGACCGGAGGCCACGGCCAGTACGGCGACGCCTGGATCGAGATCGAGCCGCTGCCGCGCGGGACGGGCTTTGAATTCGTCGACAAGATCGTGGGCGGCGTGATCCCGCGGCAGTATATCCCGGCCGTGGAGAAGGGCCTGCACGAGGCCCTGCATGAAGGGTTCCTCGCCGGCTATCCCCTGGTGGACATCCGCGCCACGGTGGTGGATGGTTCCTATCACACGGTGGACTCGTCCGAGATGTCCTTCAAGATAGCCGCATCCATGGGCTTCAAGAAGGCGATGGAGGCGGCCAAACCGGTGCTGCTCGAGCCCATCATGAGCGTCGAGGTGGTCGCGCCCGACGATACGCTGGGCGCGGTCATCGGCGATCTGAACTCTCGCCGCGGCAAGGTGCAGGGCGTGGTCCCGCAGGCCAGCGGCCAGAACATCAAGGCCCTCGTGCCCATGGCCGAGATGCTGTCCTACGCACCGACGCTGAACTCGCTCACGAGCGGCAGGGGCATGTACACCATGGAGTTCTCCGGGTACGAGGACGTGCCGAGCCACCTGTCCCAGAAGATTGTCCAGGAGCGGGCCGCTGCCCATCAGGCGCAAAACCACCACGGCAAGGAAAAGTAACGCGAGACCGCGGAGGCAATTCCCTGCCACAAAGACGCGCAGCCGTCTTTGTGGCTGTTTTTTCGGGATCGACCGCCGGTGACCGGAATGGAGCATCATGTACAGAAAAGACACCCTTGCCAACGGGGTCCGGGTCGTATCCGAGACCCTGCCGAAAACGCGCTCCCTCTCCATCGGCGTGTGGGTGAAGGTGGGTTCGCGGCACGAGCCGAAAGAGATCGGCGGGGTTTCCCATTTCATCGAACACATGTTCTTCAAGGGGACGCACAAGCGGTCGGCCCGGGACATCGCCACGGAGATCGACTCGCTGGGCGGAGAGTTGAACGCCTTTACCTCGCAGGAGAGCACCACGTATTACATCAAGGTCCTCGACGAGCACCTGCCCGTTGCCGTGGATATCCTTTCGGACATCCTGCTCGGCTCTAGGTTCGATCCGGCCGAAATGGAGAAGGAACGGAAGGTCATCCTCGAGGAGATCAAGGGCGTCGAGGATACGCCCGACGATTTTATCCATGAGCTGTTTACGGCCACAGTGTGGCCTGATAACTCCCTGGGCCGCCCCATCCTCGGCACCAAGGAGACCATCAAGTCGCTGAAGCACAACGACATTGTGAAGTATATCGAAGACTATTACTCCCCCCGGGAGATCGTGATCTCCGTCGCGGGGAACTTCGAGCACGCCCGGCTGATCGAGCTCCTGGAGAGCGCCTTCGGAAAGCTCTCGAGGACCGGCATCCCGAAGCAGGACATCGCGCCGTCCTTCAACCACGCCGTGGCGGTCAAGAAAAAGCAACTGGAGCAGGTGCAGGTATGTCTCGGCTGCAAGGGCCTGCACTATACGCATGAGGACCGGTTCGTCGTCATGGCGCTGAACACGATCCTTGGGAACAGCATGAGCTCGCGGCTCTTCCAGGAAGTACGAGAGCAGCACGCCCTGGCGTATTCCATCTACTCCTATGTCACCGCGTACCGGGACGCAGGGCTCCTGACGGTCTATGCGGGCACCGACCCCGCGAACACCATCCAGGCCATCCAGCTCATCGTCAAGGAACTCCGGAAGATCCGGGACGACGGGATCACGTTAGCCGAGGAGACGCGGGTGAAGGACCAGATCAAGGGGAACCTGGTCCTTTCCCTGGAGACCAGCAACAGCCATATGGGCCGCATCGCGCGTCAGGAGCTCTACTTCGGAAAGTATCTCTCCGTTGACGATATCATCAAGTCCGTCGACAAGGTCACGGCCGAGCAGGTCCAGCGCCTTGCCCGGCAGTTGTTCACGCGCGAGAACCTTTCGCTCAGCATCCTGGGGCCGATGAACAAAGCTGACGTGCCGGATTCGGTGCTGGAGATTTAGGGTCAGGGGTCAGGAGTCAGGAGTCAGGAGAACTCCACCTTGTCCAGCGCATTATGCTAACTCCTGTAACCTGTCTACCATCTCTCTCCAAAAACAGAGCATGCCCGATCATCTTATCGTCGATATACTGCCGCTCCAGAACGCGGCCGGGCTTCCCGTCCCGCATTACCAGACCGAGCACGCGGCCGGGGTGGACCTCTACGCTGCCGTGGAAGGAGAGCTGGTGATCGATCCGGGTAAATGGCGGCTTGTTCCCACGGGCATCGCGGTGGCGATCCCCGAGGGTTATGAGGGCCAGGTCCGTCCCCGCAGCGGACTCGCGTTGAAGCACGGCATCGGCCTGCTGCACGGGCCGGGGCCCATCGCTGCGGACTATCGCGGCGAGATCGGCATCATCCTGTTCAATTTCAGCG
>JAFNGD010000344.1 GCA_017885365.1 Nitrospirota bacterium | reverse complement strand
CTATGTTGTGGGTCTTGAACCTCTCAGATGGCCATCACACGCTCTTGGATATTGCGGACCGATCCGGCGTAGAATTCGACTTTATTAGCGCTGCAGCAGAGTCATTGCTGAAACATGATTTGTTGAAGGAGTTTGGAAAGGACAGTTGAAGGAGGAAACAGAATGGGAGCAAGAAGACTTCTTAAGGCGGGTCTCCGTAGGTTAAAGTGCTGGTTGAAGGAAGGGGATGAGACCCGCCCCCCTGAAGATTCCTTTCGATAATACGTACGCTTGGCTGAACCCCAACTTTCTCAAACTGAACGAGAATCCCATATGCTCAAAAAGGCCGCAGTACATTTGGGGTATGTTGCAGGGCGTCGCCCTGGGCAAGGTCTTAAACATGAATCGAGTCTCGGTAATCGAGTTCGGGGTGGCTGGCGGCGCCGGGTTACTCGCGATGGAGCATATTGCTGAGAGTATCGAAGAAATGCTGAATATCAAGATCGACATTTACGGATTTGACAGGGGAACAGGGATTCCCAAATCGCAAGGCTACCGGGACTTGCCGAATCTCTGGTTGGACGGCCAGTTTCCTATGGATAGAGAACTGCTGGAGAAACGTTTGCGACGAGCTTCCTTAAAACTGGGTCTGGTGGAGAGAACCGTACCGGAGTTCTTAGAGTTGTCGCCTGCCCCTGTGGCCTCCGTGAGCTTTGATCTGGACCTGTACAGTTCGACGAGTGATGCAATGAAACTGCTCGAAGCTCCAAACGATCTCTTGTTGCCTCGCGTTCTGTGCTATTTTGATAGTATCATTGGATTGACGTATGGCGATCACAACGGAGAGCGCCTCGCGATTGGGGAATTCAATGCCGGGCACACGCTGAAGAAGCTATCCCCCCTCTACGGTCTGAAGCATTTTTTGCCTTTGCAGCACGCCAACCCATATTGACCAGAGCTCTTCTATTTTCTTCATATTCCTAATCACCCGCTGTAGAACGAGCCTGATGGATTCGCAGACCGATGATCATTGATCTCGACGGCGATGTTACCGGGTATAAATTGGCTAAACGTTGATCCACGGGAGAGCAAATGTCATGAACACGCTGAACAATCTATCATGAATCGGGAGTGAAGGGTTTCAGAAATAGTGTATCATTGGGAGAAGAGAATATGCCAAACGATCAGGGAGGAAAGCTGACACGCGATCGGCTGCTCTGGATGTACAGCCGAATGACGTTAATTCGCGAGTTTGAAGAACGCGTTATGTCATTAATCCGGCAAGGAGCCCCGGTCGGCCCGGTTCATTTGTATATTGGGCAAGAATCTGTCGCCGTCGGAGTTTGCGGTGCCCTTGACCCGACAGACCTCATTGCTTCGACGCACCGAGGCCATGGCCATTGCATTGCGAAAGGAGTTGATGTGCGTCGAATGATGGCTGAGCTTTTTGGCAAGTTAACGGGGACCAATAAGGGCAAGGGCGGCTCTATGCACATCACGGATGTCAGCGTTGGCATGCTTGGAGTGAATCCGATCGTTGGTATGGGCCCTACTCACGCCGTGGGAGCAGGGCTTTCGGCTAAGGTGCGGCGGACGGGTCAAGCAGTGGCTACGTTTTTTGGTGATGGTGCTGCGAGCATGGGGTCGGTTCATGAAGCTATGAATTTGGCCTCGATCTGGACGCTACCGGTTATGTTTGTATGCGAAAACAATGGGTATGCGCAATCAACCCCTGCCGAGTATGCCATTGCCGTGAAAAACATTGCCGATCGCGCGGCGGGGTACAATATGCCCGGGGTTGTCGTCGATGGGCAGGATGTTTTCGCCGTATTCGCAGTGGCTGACCATGCGATTCGCCGAGCCCGGGCCGGCGAGGGACCGACCTTGATCGAATGTAAAACTTATCGTCATTGCGGCCATAACCAAGGTGATGACCCCCACCGCTACCGGACCGCTGAAGAGGAAGCGGCAGCTCTGGAACATGATTGTATCCGGCGGTTTCGGGAGCATGTCCTTCAGAAGAAGCTGTTGCAGGCTGAGGATCTCAGCTCCATTGACAACAGGAATCGATTGCTGATTGACGAAGCGGTCTCCTTTGCTGAAACAAGTCCTTTACCGGAAGCGCAGGAACTCTACACGGATGTTTATGCCGGTTGATCTTGGGAACAGGAGTGAAGAAATGAATACGGTGCCTACGCGCGAATTGGTTTTCAATCAAGCTGTCAACGAAGCCATCCGCCAGGAAATGCGTCGCGATCCTACCATCGTGCTTCTCGGCGAGGATGTTGCGGGAGCAGCAGGCCGTTCGCACCTCGGGCTAGCAGATGCTTGGGGTGGACCCCTTCGAGCCACCCGTGGCTTGGTGACTGAGTTCGGACCGGAACGAATCCTCGATACTCCTATTGCGGAGATGGGATTTGTGGGCGCCGCCGTGGGGGCCGCCATGACGGGACTCCGTCCCATCGTTGATGTGATGTTTGTCGATTTTATTGGGTGTTGTTACGACCAAATCATGAACCAAGCTGCTAAGATGCACTATATGATGGGAGGACAGATAAATATTCCTCTGGTTATCCGTATGCTCTATGGCATTTGGATTGGTGGCCGGAAGGCATATGGGGGTGGCGCGGGTGCGCAGCATTCCCAGACTCTGTATTCGATCTTGGCCCATATTCCCGGGCTTAAAGTTGTCGTGCCGTCAACGGCCTATAACGCCAAAGGGCTAACTATTGCCGCGATCCGTGACAATGGACCGGTTGCCATCCTAGAGCATAGATCTCTTGGGACGACGGCAAAAGGAGTAGTTCCTGAAGAGCCCTACATGGTTCCGATTGGTCGAGCTGAGGTTATCCGCAGCGGGAATGATGTAACCCTATGTGGCATAGGCCAGATGACCCATGTCTGTTTGGAGGCAGCTGACGCCCTTGCCGTCGAAGGAATAAGTGCCGAAGTTGTGGACGTTTTGACTCTTGCGCCGCTCGATGAAACAACGATTCTGAGCTCAGTTGCAAGAACTGGGCGTTTGGTGGTAGTCGACGAAGATACTCCAACAGCCTCAATGGCCCGGGATATTGCCGCCCGGGTTGCCGACAAGGGCTTTGAATTGCTCCTGGCACCGGTCAGAACCGTTACGTCGCCCGATACCCCGATTCCATTTGCGGCCGTTCTCGAAGAGCATTACGTTCCCGCTCCAGCCCAAGTGATTTCAGCTGCTCGTTCTGTGTTAACAAAAAAGGCAAGTTCAGGATAGAAGGACTTGCATGAAGTGAATGCCTTGGAACAACAGGCAATCGAATACGGCATTTTCCTCAATCTTCCTAACGCTGGTGTGCAACATAAAGGAAGATTTGGCAAAATATATTCGGGGGTAAAATAAGGACAAATGGTGATTCCATGAGGCTGAAACACTTCGGATCTGGAGATAACATTTCTATTGCCGAGTTCTCAAATCGCATCCGCAAGCACTGTGTGCGGATGACAAGCCGTGCCAATGCTTCGCATATAGGCTCATCTTTCTCGATGGCCGACCTCGTCGCGGTTCTTTACGGGAAGGTTCTTCTAGTGGATCCTGCGCGGCCCGACTGGCCCGAGCGAGACCGATTTGTATTAAGCAAGGGTCATGGTTGCGCTGCGCTCTACGCCGCCCTGGCGGAATGCGGCTTCTTCCCGATGACGTGGCTGGATACCTATTGCCTGGACGGTTCGCCTCTCGCGGGGCATGTTTGTCACCATGTTCCGGGTGTGGAGTTTTCGACGGGCTCTCTGGGGCATGGGCTTCCCGTTGCTACCGGCATGGCCTTAGCGGCTCGACGAGATGGAAAATCACATCGCGTTTTTTGCCTATTGAGTGATGGTGAGTGTGACGCGGGTTCAACGTGGGAGCCTATCCTTTTTGCGCCTCATCATAGACTTGATAATCTTATTGCTATTGTGGACTACAACAAAATCCAGAGCTTGGGCCGAGTAAAAGAGGTTATCGACCTGGATCCGCTTTCCGACAAGTGGCGGGCCTTTGGATGGGCCGTTCGTGAAATCGATGGTCACGCTCTTGACGCCATTGAGCGGGCCCTGAGCGAAGTTCCCTATGAAGCGAATCGGCCGAGCTGCATCATCGCGCACACGATCAAGGGCAAAGGGGTTAGCTTCATGGAAGATCAACTTCTGTGGCACTATAAAGCACCGTTGGGCGAGGACTTTGAGCGTGCGATGGCTGAATTGGAAGGGCGAAAATGAGAACAGCTTTCATTGAGACACTTTTTAAACTGGCTAAAGCAGATGAGCGTGTCGTCCTGATCACCGGAGACCTGGGTTTTCGAGTGGTCACTTCTTTCATGGAGGAACTGCCCCGGCAGTTTCTCAACGCAGGCGTGGCCGAGCAAAACATGACCGGTCTTGCCGCAGGCATGGCGCTGAGTGGCAAAGTGGTTTTTACTTACTCCATCGCTAATTTCCCCACCCTCCGGTGTTTGGAACACATCCGGAATGATGTCTGTTACCCCAAAGCTAATGTGAAGATTGTCGCGATTGGGGGGGGATTTGCTTACGGCGCAAGCAGTGTTTCTCATCATGCCACCGAAGATCTGGGGATTATGCGGATACTTCCGGAGATGGTGGTGGTAGCTCCAGGCGACCCTGTGGAGACAAGACAAGCCACTCAGGCAGTTTATGAGCATGACGGTCCCTGCTATCTGAGGCTTGGCAAAGCGGGCGAGCCTATCGTCCACAAATCGAACATAGAATTCCAGTTGGGAAAGGCTATTCGGCTTAGGGATGGTGGGGATCTGACCTTAATTTCAACCGGAAGCCTCCTTCAAATCACAGTCCAGGTGGCCGAGCAGTTGGCTGCCAGGGGTGTAGAAACCCGCGTGTTAAGCATGCACACCCTGAAGCCGCTGGACAACAAGGCGGTGTTGGACGCTGCCCGTGAGACCAGAGCTATAGTTACCCTTGAAGAACATAGTGTGATTGGCGGTCTCGGAAGCGCAGTCGCTGAAGTGTTAGCAGAGGCCGAAGATGTAAAAGTACCTTTTAGGAGAATTGGTCTTCCGTCCTCTTTTTCCCCTCATGTGGGAAGCCAAGAGTACCTTCGAACCCAACATGGGTTGACCGAAGAAGCAATTGTGGGATGCCTCGAGTCGCTACTTAACAACCGGTGAAGAGAGAAAATAGTTTCAAAAGGCAAAAGGCTAAACTACGACGAAAAAAGTGATTAACACAACAACAATGCTGATGGAGGATATCATCTTATCATGGGACCATTACAAGATCAAGTCGGAGTGGTTACGGGAGCT
>JAFNGD010000343.1 GCA_017885365.1 Nitrospirota bacterium | reverse complement strand
CGGCCTCGTCCCCTTTGGCTGTGAGCATGATGATGGGGACGCGCTCGGTCTTGGGATCGCTCCGCAGGATGCGGCAGAGTTCGATCCCCTGGATCCCCGGAAGCATGAGATCAAGTATGATCAGGTCGTAGCTCTTCTTTCTGGCCTTTTCCAGAGCAATTCCGCCGTCGGGAGCTGTGGATACCTGGAAACCCTCTTTTTTCAGGTTGTAGGATACAAGCTCTACGAGGTCGGGCTCATCATCGACGATCAGGACGCTCTTCATGGGCTCTACAATAACTGATGAAGGCACGAAAAGTCAAGGAGCGACCTCGGCCTTTTCGCTCAATGCCTATGGAGATTATATGCTACACTAGTATCCATGATCGTCATCGAACCCTATAAGGGAAAGCCCGTCACGGACCAGCGGGTGGAGATCGTGGAGCGGAAGGGCACGGGCCACCCGGACTATCTCTGCGACTCCATGATGGAGGCGGTCTCCATTGCCCTGTCCCGGGAATATATGAAGAAGTTCGGGGCAATCCTGCACCACAACATCGACAAGGGACTCCTGGCCGCGGGCAGGGTCGAAAAGCTCTTTGGTGGAGGCAGGGTCCTCGCGCCGATGGAACTCACCATCGGCGACCGGGCGACCTTCGAGGCCGGCGGCAGGAAGGTCCGTGTCGCCGACATCGCCATTGACGCGGTGAAGGTGTGGCTCAGGAAGAACATGCGGTTCGTGGACCCCGAGCGGCATCTCCGGTATCGCGTGGTGCTGGCGCAGGGCTCCGAGGAACTGACGGACATCTTTGCCCGCTCAGGGAAGGTGTTGGGCGCGAACGACACTTCGGCAGCGGTCGGGTATTATCCTTTAAGCCCGACGGAGCAGGCGGTCTTGTCACTGGAACGGCACCTGAACAGCGGGGTGTTCAAGAAACGCTACCCCGAATCCGGCGAGGACATCAAGGTGATGGGGCTCAGGACCGGCAAGGACCTGGACCTTACCGTTGCCATGCCGCTCGTCTCGCGGTTCATCTGGAACGAGAAGAACTATTTCGAACGAAAAGCGGTGCTGCAGCAGGAGATGGAGAAGTTCACGCGAAGGCTCAAAGGGTTCCGGAAGGTGAACGTCCACTTCAACACGCTGGATGAGCCCGGACGGGGTCTGAACGGCGTGTACCTGAGTCTGCTCGGCACGTCGGCCGAGGACGCGGACTCGGGCCAGGTGGGCAGGGGCAACCGGGTGAACGGGCTCATCTCGCTCAACCGGCCCATGGGCACTGAGGCGGCTGCGGGCAAGAATCCCGTGAGCCACGTGGGAAAGATCTACAACGTGCTGGCGCACCGCATCGCGAAAAAGATTTATCACAATATCGAAGGAGTGCGCGAGGTGTATATCCTCATGCTCAGCCGGATCGGCACGCCGATCAATGAGCCGCAGGTCGCCACGGCACAGGTCCTGTTGGAGAAGGGGAGACGGATCAGTGATATTGCCAAAAAAGCCAAGGACATCATCGGCCGGGAGCTTGAGTTGATTAATAAATTTTGCGCGGAACTGAGCACGGGGAAATATCCGATCTGTTGAGGAGACAGGAGACAGGAGACAGGGGTTAACCACTACCAGTGGAGGGTACCATGAAACGCATAATGTGCATCGTAAGTGCACTGCTGTTCGTGACAATAGCGGCAGCGGCAGGAGAGCAACCAACAGGCAAGCGCTTTGTGGCGACCATTGACAAGGATGGTTACCAGCGCGTGGAGATGACCGCGGGGGAATATTACTTCGATCCTTCGGTCGTGGTCGTGAAGGTGAACGTGCCGGTAGAGCTAACGATTAAGAAGGCGGGAGGCATCACGCCACACAATATTACAATGAAGGCGCCTGAAGCGGACCTCGATTTTTCGATCGATATTTCCAGCGAACTGAAGAAAGTGTCCTTTATGGCCACCAAGACCGGTTCCTATCCCTTTGAATGCTCCAAACAGTTCATATTCTTCAAGAGCCACAAGGAACGGGGCATGCACGGAGTGCTCGATGTGGTGGAGTAGGTGCAGAAGTCAGGGGGTCAGGGGTCAGGAATCAGGAGTCAGGAGTCAGGAGTCAGATCAACTACTGACGGCTACAATCAAAAGAGGGGCGGGCATGATCGACAAGGAGTTCATCGCGTACTTCAAGGTCGCGCACGGGTTCTTCAACCTGTGCATGATGTCACTGTTCTGCTTTCAGGGATGGATGGGCTTTCTGGTCAGGCAGGCGAGGACGTCGGGGGCGCCGGCGCCGCTCGATGCGATCAGGAGGCACCGGAAGGCAGGACCGGTGTTCGCGCTATGGGGGGTGTTGGGATTTATCGCCGGGATGACGGTGGTCGCGCTCGACAAGGGAAGGGTGTTCGAATATCCGCTTCATTTCCTGATGGGCCTGTCCATCGCGCTGTGCATCGGCGTGGTCTATGCCCTGTCGCGCAGGATCCGTGCGGGTCAACAGGCCTTCCGGAACGCCCACTTCGGACTGGGCCTGCTCCTGCTGGCGCTGTACGTTGTCCAGGTGTTTCTCGGCCTTGCCATCCTGTTCTGATCGGGACTCAGGATCGCATGATATGGTCAGAGGTCAACCACGAAGAAATAATTTTATTCAAAGCAGAAAAAGTATAAACGTAGTTATAAAGGACGCAGTAAATGCGTTTATTCGTTATATAATCTTTTCATGGTTATTTCAGCGAAGATCAGCGTTGAAAAGGTTTTCTTTGAGGTAGGTTCTGTAAACTTTTCTAACACTTCTTGTCCAGCACCTCGCGGACCTTCAGCAGCAGCTCAGTAGGGGACACGGGCTTGGAGATGAAGCTCAGCCCCTTTTCCAAGATGCCTTCTTTGCTGATCATGTCGGCGCTGTAACCGCTCATGAACAAGGCCTTGATCCCCGGCCTGATCCTCCGAATCTCTTCATAGGCCGCCTTCCCATTCTTCCGGGGCATGATGACATCGAGCAGCAGTAGGTCGATCCTGTCCCGATTCTCCCCGAAGACTCGCACCGCGTCGTCGCCGTCCTTCGCCTCGATCACCTGGTATCCGAACTCCGTCAGCACCGACCGCGTAAGGCTGCGGATCATCTCGTCGTCCTCGGCCACGAGTACGGTCTCTGTTCCGCCGGACAGCGCCGCGTCGGCACGGCCCGAGGGCCGTGCCGCGTTCTTCGGGATGAGCGGGAAGTAGAGGTGGAAGGACGTGCCCGCGCCCGGCACGCTTTCTACGTCGATGAACCCCCGGTGCTGCTTAATAATCCCGTAGACCGTGGCAAGGCCGAGCCCGGTTCCTTTTCCCATCTCCTTGGTCGTAAAGAACGGTTCGAAGATGCGTTCCCGCGTCCCTTCGTCCATGCCGTCGCCGGTGTCGGCGACCGTGACCCTGACGTACGGGCCGGGCTGTCCGTACTGCTGCGCGGCGACGAACTCGGCGTCCAGATCAATGACCGAACTGCTGATGGTCAGCCTTCCACCCCGCGGCATGGCGTCCCGGGCGTTCGTCACCAGGTTCATCAGCATCTGCTCGACCTGGATGCTGTCGGCGAGGACCGTCGTGTTCCCGTTTGTCAGTTCCGTCCTGAGCTCGATGTCCTCACGGATGAGCCGTTTCAGCAGCCTTTCCACGCGCATGATGAGGCCGTTCAGCTCCAGGGGGAGGGGATTGACGACCTGCTTCCTGCTGAAGGTCAGGAGGCTCTGGGTCAGTTGGGCGGCGCGCTGCGAGGTGGTCAGGATGCTCTCTGCGTAGGTGCGGAGCGGATCGGTCGGGGCCATCTTCATCTGCAGGAGGTTGCCGTACCCGATGATCGCGGTCAGAACATTGTTGAAGTCATGGGCCACGCCGCCNNNNCTGCCGCCGAAGTCCACGGTGTGGGAGGTGATCTCGACGTAGATGAGCGAGCCGTCCTTCCTCCGGTGACGCCAGACGCCGGCCTTGTCCAGGCCTGTTGTGACGCGGGCGACGTTCTCCGTGAGCGGAGCGACATCCTCGGCGGGACGGATGTCCTTGATGGTCATGGACAGGAACTCATCGCGCGTGTAGCCGTAATGCTTCACGGCGGCGTCGTTCACCGTCAGGAACCGGTAGGTCTCGATATCGTAGACCCACATGGGGTGGGGATTGCTCTCGAACAGGATCCGGTACTTTTCCTCGCTCTCAACGATGTGCCGCTGGTGGCGCTGGATGTTCCGGGAGAACAGCATGATGCCGCCTGCCCCGATGAGCCAGAGGAGCATGTGGCTCATCAGGAGCGCCTTCTGCTCCTTCGCCTCGGCCTCGAAGTGGGGCCGCAGGGGGACGGAGATGCTGATGCCGCCCCGGATGTCCCCGACCTTGTAGCCCTGGTGACCGTGGCACTTGAGGCACGCCTGCTCGGTCTTGAAGGGCCGCATGACCCGCATATAGGGCTCGTCGCTGATCGAACTCTCGGCGCTCTGCTCCCGCGCCCCCTGCTCGAACGCCCTGAGGGCATGTTCCTCCCAGGCGTCGGGTCGGTTGACCGGGTTGATGTACTTAAGGCTTGTGAGGTGGCTGATGATGGGCAGGGCGGAGTGTTTGCTGATGAGTTCGAAGACCTGGCGCGTCATCCATGCGGGATTCACGAGCGTGAGCTTCCTTCCGGTCGTGGTCGTGATGTCGCGCTCCGCTACGGTAAGATAAGGATTGGGTTGCAGGGAATCGGTGACCGGCACGTACACGCCGCCGTGGAGCGAGCCCCAGCGCCGGAACTCGATGGTCAGGTCGTAGAATGACCGGGCGATGAGGCGGGCCTTCTCGATGTTGTTCTCATGAGTGACCCGCCAGTTCCAGGACAGGGAGATGAACATGAGCACGGACCAGCCCAGGATGAGCAGCAGGATGTACTTCTTCGTGCGCAGGGTCCATCGTTTTTGCGGGCTTACGGCCATAGGTGCATCAATAGTATCATATTGCCCGGCCAAATACCACGGTCATTGCGGCCCTGCCGCGCATCCGGGCAGCCGCCATATTGCTTGAAAACTGTGCGCATGCCGCTTTTCCTGTCCTGACGCGCCGTCGGGAAAGCATCCAACAGGTTGATACTCCTGCGCAAGACCTATGGCAGGGAAATTGCTTCTGCATCATGAGGGGCTGGCGATAAAGAAGGAGAATACCATGGACATGATCAACGGGCATGGCCGGGTGTCTGCGGACGCGGGATTACCGACGTTTCTTACGGGGAAGGGCAGGATCGTCTTCCTCACGGTGGCAGCAGGGGTGAATGTCGAATGTGCATGCTGTGGGACCCACGCCCCTTGTCCGCACGCGCTTCCTTCTGCGCTGGCAGGCAGGGCGCTCGAACCCGATGAGGCCCTTGACCGGGTCATCCCGATGATGGGGCACCGGGGCCGCGTTGAGGAGCTCTGCATAGCCGGTCCCGGAGAAGCGCTGGTCAGCCCGGCAACGAGGATCGTCCTCCGCCTGCTCACCTGGCGGTATCCCGGCATCGGCCGTTCCGTCTGGACCAATGGTCTCCTGCTTGCCGAACAGCTCGATGAACTGGCCAGGCTCGGCCTGAACAGGGTCATCATAACCATCAATTCCTTTACACGGCTGACCGCTGAGCGCCTGTACGCGGGGCTCATTTACCGGGGAAGAAGATACGTTGGCAGGGCGGCAGGGGACCTTCTTCTGGAAAAACAGTGGTTCGGCCTTTCCCTCGCGAAGGAACATGGTCTTCACGTCATGGTGCACTCGGCCCTTCTCCCCCGGGTGAACGAGATGGACCTCGGTCAGATCGCAAGCAGGGCGGGCAGGCTCGGCGCCGACGGCATGGTCCTGACCTCCCCGGGCGGGCCTCAGCCGAAAGACCCGGACAATGGGCCTGTCAGCATGCTGCTCTGCGCAAAGCGCCGGGAGCTGAGCTCCTATCTTCCGCAGGTGAAATTTATTTCGTAGAACGGTTTCATCAAGAGCATACCGCATACCGGGAGTTCCCCGTTCCACTTCCCGGACCTGCATTGTGCTCCCTTCGTTTTCCTTTCCTGTCCCCGATCCAACAACACCATACGACCAATGCCGTGCTTCATCGCTTTCCGGTGTGCTCAGGAAAGCATCAGGTGCTGAAATCATTTGCGACGTTCCGGCTGCTTCGGACCGGCCCTACGGCGCCCCCGGGTGCGAGAAAAGGGGAATATGGCTCAATTTCCCCGTATTTCTGCTGGCTCGCGGTTCTGGCATGGTCAATGCAATATGTCTGGTCAAGACAGTCGTTAATGGACATCATGCAGAAGGGCTTCGGAGGTCTTTCACCATTTGCAGTACCGCCTGCAGGGCAGGACGGAACAACCCGTGAGGATTCAAGGAGGTAGTGACATGAAGAAGATAGCATTGGTTCTCGGTTTGGTGCTGCTNNAAGGACCGCGGAAACAGCCCGGCAGCAATAAATGCGGATGGCAGGGAGTACAACGTCAGCAATAATGGGCTGACGATGGGCGTCCTTCCCTACGAAAAGATCCAGATGGAAGTGGGTATCGACCAGCGGGCATACGGCGCTGATGTCCCCGACAAGGCGCCGTTCTACTTTAACGCCAAGGTCGGCACGCCCGAGGATTCGCTCTTCAAGGGCTCACCGGCCATCGCTGTCGGCGGATATGATTTCGGGACCAAGAAGTATACGACTGATGCCGGCTGGGGCACGGATTACAACATCGTCTATGGCATCTTGGCCAAGACCCTCGGCAAGGCGGGCCGGTTCTCGGTCGGCTACTACCAGGGCAATGACAAGTTGCTGCTGGACAAGAACGGCAAGAAGGACAACACCGGGGTCCTGGCGTCCTGGGACCGCACCATCTCGGAGATCTCGGACAAGCTTTGGGTGGCCGTGGACTACCAGGGCGGTGAGAACAGCTATGGAGCGCTCTCCTACGGCGTGGCATGGAAGTTCGCGCCGAACGTGGGCGTGATCCTCGGCATGGACGACTGGAACAGAAGCGACTTCAAGCCGACTTATACGCTCCAGGTTGACATCGATCTGGACCTGTAATCACTGAAAGGCCTGTCGTATCAATGGCACGGCAGGCCTGGCTGCTCCCTGATGCATCAGGTGCTTAGGAAATAGGCAGGTTAAGTAATAGAGGAACACGCAGGATCAATAGGTTACGAAAATTAAGCATGGTTGGTACACTGGTATGTGCCTTGCAATTAGTCAGAGAAAGAATGTTCAAGTTCGTACCAAACGGGTAAGGAGGATATTGTAATGAAAAAGCTAACGTTGACCAAGGTTTTTGTACTGCTGGTCCTGTTCATCGTAACGGCGGGCTTCACGGCGTCCGGCGCTATGGCCGAGGAAGCCGTTGCCCCGGCCGCGGCAGCAGCACCGGCAGCGACAGTGCCGTTAAAGATCGACACGGGCGACACGGCTTGGATGATCGTCGCCACGGCACTCGTCATGCTCATGTCCATACCCGGCCTGGCGCTCTTCTACGGAGGCCTGGCAAAGACCAAGGACGCCC
>JAFNGD010000342.1:1394-4125 GCA_017885365.1 Nitrospirota bacterium | reverse complement strand
TCACCCCACCTAACCTCCCCTTAGCAAGGGGAGGGACTCTTTACTGCCCCTCCTTGCCAAGGAGGGGTTGGGGAGGTGGTTCGAACCTAAGGCTCGTGAAGGACTTCAAGACCCCTCTTTATAAAGAAGAGAGACTGCTATAGGTAAAGAACCGTTGGATGCACTACACTCGTGATCGTGAGTCATGGTTCATTGAGTTTCACAATGTAATCCCGGACAGGGGCCGTAGTGCAGGCCGGCGCATGTCAAGCCGCTCCTTGCTACTTTCCCAGGACCTTCTTGACCTGACCGATCTTTTCCTGCACTTTGCCGCCTATCTTTTCGTCTTTTCCTTCGGCTTCCATCCGGGAATTCATGCCGAGCCGTCCGGCGATCTCCTTGAGCATCCCCTTTACTTTGTGAAATATGCCTTCTGCCTGGTCCTGCGTCCCTGATTTCATCGTATTCCTCCTGGCCGGTTCTCGATTTAACTGCTGTCACCGCTGTCCGGGAAACGCGCCGACCTTATCTTTTTCCCGATGCGGCGGGGTAAAAAAAAGTTCCCGGAGAACAGGTCTCCGGGAACCCACGGTTTCTCATGTTCTTCGCGCGCTGATCATATCGTCTCGGATGATGCTCGGCTTACCGCCGATCACGACGATCCTTGTCGTGATCCTTGTCNNTTGCAGTGGTACTTGTCATGGTCATTCCAGTAGTCCCTGCAGTAATCCTTGCAGAAATCCTTGCAGAGGTCTATCGGCGGCAGCGGCGGTACGATGCTGCTGCAACCGACGATGCTGGTGCCAGTCATCGTCACGGCGGTGTTCGCCAAGACACGCCCGACCACGCTTCCACCGGTAATGGTGATGCTCCCCCCAGCCGCAGTTGGGGCGCCCGCGAGTATGGTTCCTGAGAACAGCGGCGGCAGCGTCGAAGTCGACAATGTCACATCAGCGCCGACCACCCAATACACGTTACACGGCTGTGCGCCGTTGGTCAGGACCACCTGGAACCCACTGCCCGTGAGGGCTGCCCCGACTTGGAAAATCCAGATCCCGTTCGGATTCGTGGTCCCGTCGAGCGTCAATGTTTTGTCCGTAAACGCGACGCCCGGGGCGTCGAAACAGTAGACACCCGGCGCGAGCGGCGCAGGCGTCGGCACAAGGGTAGCGCTCAAGGTCTGGGTACACGTCCGACCCACGAGCGAGTTGTACGCGGTGAGTAAGGCACCTTGCGCCAGGGATGCGGCCGCGTCGGTCGCAGGGGGCGTTTCGCCTACAATCGTGCACCCGGTATTTGTGAACGCCGTGCCGGGGGAGATGCCCACATCTCCGGTGATAACGGAGGCGGTACAGGTTACAGCGGTGCCACCCAGGACCGCGAAATTTGCCGCCGCGCCCAGATTCGGCGCGGTTTGGGCCAGTGCTGCATGGAACGGAGCCGCTGCAAGAAGCGCGGCAAACAGGACAGTGACAGCGAGTCTTGCCGTAAGTTTGTGGATCGTAGTGCCCCTTTGAACCATTCGAAGCTTTTTCATGATTGTGTTCCCCCTTAATACTTATTTAAAACATTCGGTTCTTCTCTGACTTCTGCCCCTTGACGGTTCCTCCTGCACGTCAATGTACAGACCCTTTTTTTCTCCCTTATGCCTTTAAAGAATCCCCTCGCTGGCATAGGGGGGTCAAGAACCAGCGAGGGGCGAGGAGGATAACGATCCACCCTCTTAATTCTCAGAATTCTTATTCCGGGCTCTGTTGTTTTAAGAAAAAGGGCCGGATCAACGAAGAACGCCTTTCCGGCCCCTTGACCTCATGTATCTATTTCACGACAACCTCAAAAAGCACTCTCATGTTGGCCTTTGCAGCCTTTGATTCAAGGTCCGAAGGTTTCGCTTCATATACTGCCGGCCTTGTCTCACCGTATCCGATCGTATCAAGCCTGTCAGGCGCAATTCCTCCTTCTTCAACGAGGTAGGCCATGACGGCATCTGCTCTCCTTTCGCTCAAGGCTTGGTTGTATTCCGGAGTGCCGGAAGCAGAGGTATACCCTGCAATACGCATTTTAAGATCAGGGTTGTCTTTCATGATCTTGATATTCTGTTTCAGCACTTCCTTCCCTTCTTTGGTAAGGGTCGCCTTATCGAATTCAAAATGCGTATCCTCGAGCATGACGAACTTATCAATGAAGATCACCTTCGTTGTCGTTGCAGGCACCGGTGCTGTTCTAAAGCTCCATACATAGTCATTCGCCATTGCATTGCCTGCAAGGTCCTTCACCCCGGTCGTGATCCTTCCGGTATACATGGTATCAGGAGCGAGATTGCCAGTTTGGTTAAAGCTCGCAGTTGTGCTGGTGGGGGCGACCACGGTGCCGGGAACAGGCGTTTTCACCTGAGATAAGGTAACTGTTTTTGCATTGATCGTTGCAGTGTCCATCGGCTCACTGAAGGCTATGCGCGCTTTCCTGTATACAGGCGCACCTGTGGAACCGTTATACGGGGTTGCGAGAGTCACATAGGGTGCGATGGTGTCTTTGGCTTTGGCTGGAGGTGCGACCGCGACCGCGACCGCTTTCTTCTTTGCGCCGAGCTGGATGTTCAGGCCGACCGTGTATTCCATTTCGATGCGGCTATTACCTGCTTCGGAGAATATCGCCTGCCGGACGTCGCCCCGCAGGGCCACTGCTTCGGTGATGAAGTACTTGACCCCAAATCCATAGTCGAGCATCCCGCGGTTCTTGGCAGTCGGGCCCG